>NZ_KV793520.1:59729-70026 GCF_001808505.1 Oligella sp. HMSC09E12 | reverse complement strand
ATCTCCGGCCTTCAGGCCGGGGAGGATGTCAACATCATCAGAGGCTTTAAACTCCTCATCAGACAGTTTTTTAATTAAATCAGCGGTATTGTTAATATCGTGTCTTACGGTTAATTGCATTAAGCGTCTTGAAAAATCAATTTTCATTTGTTTCTCCTCTGCATTGCCCCAGTAAAGCCTGCTGAGTTCTGAGCGTATTATACGTAGTTAGACGTACTTTAGTGTGACAGTGTGTTTGTTCTATGTTGCTAAAGAGAAACATAGGCAGCATTATTCCCGATGGCTTTGATTTAAGCGTTCTACATAGGCTTTCTGATAAGGGGTCTGGCTCAATATCAAGATTTGTTCCTTGAAAAACGCTTTTGATATGAGTTTTGGTGACTTATTCATCTAAGGATGTCACGATTAAAATCATCATAAATGTTCAGCGTCTTGGTGTTTGTGGTTGCGCAAAAGTATCGGATTGCTCGCCGTTAATCCTTGTCGTCCTTTGTTGCGGAATGGCAGCTCAGAGTTAATGCACGCCACCTTATAGCTCATCCTGGCTTAATCAAGCATAAATGATCGGACAACTAGTGTGACATAGGGAGTTAGTATGAGAGATTTTCCAAATGGATTAGGAGAAGAGTTTGCTTGTGTCGAACAAAAGCCTTAAATGGTTGAAGTGGGTCATACTATTTTGTTGTATTGTGTTTATCAGTCGCTGGGCTGTTTTGTATGGCCCTTACATATTCTCATTTGATTCCCAGCATTACACGCGATTGGATCGAATCCCTTACGAGATGTTCACCCCAGACGAAATTAAAAATGCACCGGGGATGACGGATAAATCAATAATTTCATATTATCCACAAGACGGCACACGTTCTGAGGGCATTAAAGTAGAGTATGATGGCAGACGAGATATTAAAGAGCTTGAGGAATATCTTTTGTCCTTAGGGTATCACGAAGGCTATGACCCGATTGTCGGTAAAAGATGGTATTCATCTGATGGGATTCAAAGGGCCTATATCCTTGATGGAGGAGAAAATACAGTGCTCGGGTTCTCTCGTTAGCTCACAAAAAAGCGCCAACTCGAAAGCCGAGGTGGTGACTAGGCAGCGTATTACAACTCAATAAACCCCTCGCCACTCAATACACCAAAGCACACGCTGCCGCTGAAAGACAAGTCTAGCTAAGTGAGGATAGTGTGACATAGGAACTGCCTAATTAAATGTCAAGCTTTAATAGTTTAAGTCTGCATTTGGGGAGCAATCAAATAGCGCTCAAATTTATCATGCCATGCCGCCCGAATATTGATATCATAGGCGTGCGATAGGGCGTTGCATTGCACGAGTTGTTCGGGCGTGTATTGTCCCATCAGCAGGCCATTCTTTAGCAGGATAATTTGATCAGAAAACTGCAAGCTTAAGTTAATATCATGAATCACTACAATAATCGTGAGTCCTTTGGCTTGGAGTTGTTTCAAGAGTAACATCAAGGCATACTGGTGACGTATATCTAAGTGGTTAGTTGGCTCGTCTAAGAACAACACCTGACCCTGTAAATTAAAATCACTGTCACGACAAACTTGCGCTAAGGTACGAGCAATTTGCACACGGTGTTGCTCGCCTCCCGATAATGAGCTGTAGTTACGCTCAAGCATATCCTCTAGTTCCATCCATTCAATGATTTGCCTGATCACGCTGGCATTATCATGACGGCTAGCAGTATCGCGGTAGGGCTCTCGTCCCATTTCGATAATTTGCATAACACTAATGGAAAAAGGCACGTTATCTAACTGTGGCAAGACCGCGCGCTGTTTAGCCAAAGCAAGACGATTGATGTCTGCAAGCGCTTTCTGCTTAAAAAGAACCAGACCAGTGTCGGGCCTGTTGTCACCATTAAGTAGGTTTAGTAGAGTTGTTTTGCCCGCCCCATTAGGGCCCATAATGGTCGTTAGTTGCCCGGCTGGGATGCTGATTGAAACATCACGTAAGAGTGAGCGCGGGTGCTTCATGCCCACCTGAACTCCAAGGTTTTGTGCTGAGATAATTGGTGTCATGCGCGTAGTCCTCCCATTTGACGCCAGACTAGGTAAGCAAGAAAGGGGGCACCAATCATTGCAGTAATAATGCCGATGGGAAGTTCGGCGGGAGTGACAACGGTGCGTGCCAT
Source organism: Oligella sp. HMSC09E12 (assembly GCF_001808505.1). NCBI lineage: Bacteria > Pseudomonadati > Pseudomonadota > Betaproteobacteria > Burkholderiales > Alcaligenaceae > Oligella > Oligella sp. HMSC09E12. The sequence goes on along the minus strand of NZ_KV793520.1, from coordinate 67,869 downwards.
CATATCGGCTAGGCAGAGGAGGGTGGCACCAAAGATAAACGAGGCAGGAAAGACGTAGCGATGGTGGCTGCCTACTAAGCCACGGACGATATGCGGTACCACTAGGCCAATAAAGGCAATTCCTCCGGCAAAAGAAACCGAGGTGCCAACGAGTAAAGCGACTAAAAAGATTAAACGTTTTTTTGCACGCTCAATATTGAAGCCTAAATGCCCAGCAACTTTTTCCCCTAACATCAGTGCATCAAGTAGTCGTATTTCACGGGCTAAAAGTGGTGTAGCAAAGAGGATAACAACAAACAAAATGGATACTTTGTGCCAGTCAAAAATAGCTAAACTCCCCATCCCCCAAAAGGTCAGAGAGCGCAATTGATTGTCATCAGCGGCATAAGTCAGTAAGCCTGTTAGGGCACCAGCAAGTGCCCCTAAGGCGATACCAATGAGAAGCATGGCGGCAATATTTAAGCTACCACCGCGCTTTGAGAATCGATACAGTACTAGCGTCATCAACCAAGCGCCTAGAAAGGCCATAAAGGGTAGGGCATAATCGCCTAGGCTTTTGAAAAGTGTAGGCATAAAGGTACCACCTAACACGATACTAAAGCTCGCCGCCAAAGACGCGCCTGACATTACCCCTACAATACCCGGATCGACTAAGGGATTGCGAAATAAGCCTTGCATCACAGCACCACAGATGGCTAAGGATCCACCCACCAAAATGGCGGCAATCACCCTCGGCAAACGAATATGCAAAAGAATTTGTTTTGCATAGTCATTACTTGAGGTTTGAGAGTCGCTTAGTAGTAAGTGAATAAAAGCTTGTAGGTCGAATTTAACCGCACCTGTACTAATGCCAGCAAAGATGGTGATAGAAAACAGACAAGCCAAAATCACAAAAATATAGATACGATGTGACGTACCGTGTATCGATAAAAACATAAGCTCACATGTCCTAACGTTTAGCTAAGGCAACGAGTTGCTTTCTCACCGCTTCAGTCGTCATTGATACCTCAGTAAAGGGCAGTTGTACAAGGTGCTGACCATAGCGCAGGGTTGCACCGAATTGATTTACGCCAACCATGACGGGTGTGATTGTGGCTGCGTTCTCAATGTTAAGGACTTTCATATAATGTTGAATGGCCGCCGCATGGTCCTCATTCATATGCCCGATAATGTGATCTTCCTGTGCTTCTGTAAAGGGGGATGCCACCGCAACCTCCTCGACATTTAGCCATTTAATTTGACCAAAGGTTTTAATCAGACGGAGTTTCTTAGGTCTTAAGCGTAAGAACATAAAGTCGTGTACTTTGCTGTAGGAGGCGGAGTTTGGATAAAAACGCTCATATTGCTTAGCCACGCGTTCACGTTCATCCGCTGTTACTTCTTCTAAGTCGCCAACGATGGTGAGACGCCAACCCGTTTCGATGCGATGATTGCAGCTGATATCGCGCACCAACAGGGAAGCGCGACTGTTATTTTTAGCGTTTTTGCTATGTTCGGCAATACGTGCTGAAAAAATGACAGGACAACCCGTGTGATCCAGCATAAACGGGGCAACTGAACCCATGGGGTAACCAGACAATTCTCTACCTGGACGGATGATAGTGGCTAAGTCACCAGCAAAGGTGCTTTGATAAATTTTTAAGGCGTCTTGTAGGCCTTGCTCGGTGGTGTAGCTATCGAAGTCGGATAAGTTTTTATCGTCGATAAGCTGGTTCGTTGATTCGGTATGTGAATGAAGCATAACTATTCCTTTGCTCTTATCAGTTATTATTTAAGTGAAAATACAATGGTGGTACTAATTTGTCGATTAACGCCAGCTGGAGGCGGCGAGTACTTGCCAAGGCGTTTTAAGGTGTTGAGTGCGGCCTGGTCTAAACTGTGATAGCCGCTGCTTTGTAGCAGGCGGATATTGCTTAAACGACCATCGTCCTGCAGGGTAAAAGCCACTTTAACCCGTCCTTGTTGGCGCATTTGTCTGGCTTGTTGTGGATAGCTCTGCGCCGCCCGTTTGGAGATGGTGTTCAGTAAGCCTGCTAGGTAGGAAGCGCCATGGCCTTGTTGTGCATGTCCTTGACCACCAAGTGACTTGTTGGTCGTGCCTTGCTGGGCGATTTGATTGCTTTTAGCAAGCCCACTGCCTTGTTGTGCTTGGCTTGCTGTCTTTTGAATGGTGTCAGTATTGTGCTTTCGGGTCGAGTGGTTGTGTTTTATGGGTGCCTTTTTGGGTTTAGGTGTGGGCGTAGGCTTAGGTTTTGTAATCTTTTCTGGTGCTTTTTTCTTGGGCTGCTCCTTTGGTTTCGCTTCAGGCTCGACTGGTTCAGTTGATTTTTGACTAGGCGCAGAATCTACTGCTGCCAAGGCACTGGCTTGTTTAGCTTGCGTTTTTTGTATATTGTCACTTTGTTCGACCGCCATTAACATGCCGATATCCACGACCCTGGCCTCGGCTGCTTGCACAGGGATAAGGTCATCCGCACCATGCCACAGACTATAGATGACCACAGCACAGCATAGATGAATGAGGGTTGATGAGGTCGCCGCAAAAAGGTTACGCATTAGTGCTGCTCCGTACTTGATTTTTCCGTGATAACAGTGACCTTGCTTAAGTTTTGCTTATTCAAAATATCCGTCAGGCTTAAAAAGCTCTGAAAGGGGGCGGTCGCATCAACTTTGATGGTGATTGGCTGGTCACTCTGCTGCGTCATGAGCGCCTCAAGCTCACTAAGGCTTTGTGGTTTATCATCAATAAAGTAATGCCCTGCTTGGTCGACTACAACGACCACGGCCAAATCTTGCGAGGCGAGTGAGGTGCTGTTATTTGATTGGGGCAAATTCACTTGGATTTTTCCCTGTGAGATAAAGGTCGCCGTCGCCAATACAATAGCCAACAATACCAGCATAATATCGATAAAAGGGACCACATTTATACCATCAAATTTTTGCATCAGAGGTCTCCTGACAGTTTATGAGACTTTTTTCATTTAGCGCTTGCCATGCCAGTTTGCCCGTATCTACCTTGCTTTGAAAGTGGTTGTAAATCATCACTGCAGGAATGGCGACCACAATGCCTGCAGCAGTAGCTTTTAACGCAAGGGCAAGCCCAATCATGATTTGCGTGACATCCATGTTGCCACCCGCCTGACCCATATCAAAGAAAGTAATCAGAATGCCGATCACGGTGCCTAAAAGCCCTACATAAGGGGCAATAGAGCCAGTGCTATAAATAATGCTCAAGTTTTTGCGCATATCGATTTCAAGCTCATACACCGTCTGATATTTAGCGGGTTTTAAGCCTGCAAAAAATAGACTCCGCTCAATGGCGGCATACACCATGATTAAACTCATTAGACCTAAGATGCCGAAAATAGTGTAATCGGTATATGCTTTCAAATATTCCATTAAAACCACAGTCGACTCCACCTAGGGCAAGCAGCGATTCACTGCTTGCGCAATTTGTAGTGCAGCTTCGGTGAGTTTAGGACCAAAGCCTAAGGCTTTAACAGCATCAATACGGAAGATGCAATCATTTTTACCTGCCTGGCTCAAGGCAATTTCTGGGTAATGTGCTTTGGCTAGGGTTAGCTCATTTACTTTTTTTTCTTCAGAGAAAGTACTTATGATAATCATGTCTGTTGCGTCTGCGATCAACGACTCGCGTGATACTGCTTTCATGCCTTTGAATTGCTCGGTAAAAGCATTTTCACCGCCCACAATGTGTACTAGACTATCGCCAGCAGTCTCTCTGCCTAAACCTGTTAGTTGCCCGGTCGTACCATCCATCAGAATGGCAATTTTTGGTTTGCGCTTATAGTTCATCCGCTCTTTGGCTATTACCTTTTCCTCTTGACGGATCATGGCGATGAGTTCTTTAGCTTGTTTTTGGGCGCCCAAGGTGTTGGCAATCAGCTCGATATTATTGACTAAGCCATTGATGCTTTTATCATCCTGGATTTGGAGTAGAGGTACATTGACCACCTTTAATTGTTCAAGTACATTTGGCGGTCCTGCATCAGGCGCTAAGATAAGCAGATCGGGATTGAGTGACAAGATACCCTCTGCTGATAGGTTGCGACGGTAGCCCACCTTTGGTAGGGAGTCCATTAATTCAGCGGGTTCTGTACTTGTGGTGTCCACGCCTACTAAACTCTCGGCCAAGCCCAAGTTAGCGATAATTTCTGAGGCGTTGCCTGTGGCAGAAACGATGCGCTCTTGGGCCTGTACTGTTAGGCCCGCACTAATTAAGGTCAGAATACTAATTAGGCGTTTTATGTTCATCTTGCTTAAAACTCGTAACGTAGGTTGATGGCAAAGGTGCGACCAGGTCGCGTCATGCGGTTGTAGTCATTGCCTACTAAGGCTGCTGATTGTGCATCATTCCATGTCACATATTTACGATCGCCCACGTTGTAAACGCCCGCATTGATATGGAAGTGCTTAGCCATTCGTACGTAGCCAGTGATGTCCAAGGTGCCAAAGCCACCAACAGGTCGGTAACCATTACTACTTTGGAGTTGCTCCGCATCAATATCTTTTTCTTTTTTGCCCTTAGCAAAGTTTAATGTGGTGGCAACGCCCCATATATCGCTTGGATCATCAAAGCCAAGTCTTAGGAAGCCGTTAATGGGATCGACTGCAGACCATGGTTGATCGAGTTCGCGATCTCGACCTTTAGCATAGGCTAAGCCCGCAGCCAGGCTCCAACCCTCAGGTGTGCCGAAAGCCTCAGCAAGATTTAAGTTGCCCTCATACTCTAGACCGTAGATAACGACCTTACCAGACTTGTTGATCATGGTACTAGCGTTGTTGGGGTAGCGGCCAAAAGTGGTCTTGGTAATCATATCGGTATAGGTGGTATGGAAGGCAGTAATAGTTTGGTTGCCATAGCGACCATAGCTACGTAAACCTAGTTCAAAACCACGGCTTTTTTCAGGTTTTAGATCTGGGTTGGGTAAGCTTCTACTATGGAAGCCAGCTGAGTTCATTTCTGCAAATGACTGTGCTCTGAGACCCTGACGATAGGATAGGAAGAGTTGGTTATAGTCATTGAGATTAAAGCGTGTGCCAATTTCTGCATTGACATAATTGCGGCTGCTTGTGGTAAATGGAGCTTTATCATCGTAGCCCGTAGTGGCTTTAGGGCTGAGCTTGTAGTGCCCAACGCTTACTCCTGGTGTGATGAACCAATGACCATTTAATAAGTCAATGTCATCCGCTAGGTAGAAATTGTAGTTATTGACTACCGTTTTGGGTTGGAACGGTGCATTGATAAGGCCCATACGGAATACTCTGGCATCCCATAACCAACTTACCTCGGTGGAAGTTCTCTCATAGTTAAAGCCGTACTGTAGATTGTGGTTAACTGAGCCCGTATGCAATCGCTTACTTAGTCCAAGCTGGGCGCCACTACTCTTGACGTCATAGCCAGTGATGGCATAACTAGGTATACCGTAAGCAAGATCCTGTTCGCGTGTTTGCTTGGTTTTTTGCGTGTAAATCTGCCAGTAACCGCTATCAAATAACATGGTGTTAGCGTTAAAGTCATGACGTAAGCTAAAGGCGGAGCGTTTGTTTTTGTTGTAATCCTCATAATTGCCCGTTAGAGCGTATTGGTTGTCTAACTCATCAATGCGGTTGCTGAGTCTAAAATGCTCCATCTTTAATGTGAATTTATGAGCATTGCTTGGCTGAAAGACCAACTTAGCTAAGTAGTTTTGTGAATTGCCGCGTGAGGGATTGCTACGGGTGCGGTCGGGGCCTACAACGTCAAGTCCGGCCTTGTTTTTGAGCTCATGTAGGGTGCGGTGTGTAAAGGAAAACATTGCAGATAGCGTATCGCTTAAATCACTAGCAACGGTGCCGCCGATAAAGTTACTGCGATCTTGGGAGTCATAGCCCGTGCGAATATTACCACCGTAGCGGTTGTTATCTTGGTAGTAGTCTTGGGGATCTTTGGTGGTGTAATTAACCGTTCCAGCTAGCCCGCTTTTGCCTGGACCAATGACGCCAGGTCCCTTAAGTACTTCAACCTGTTTTAGGTCGCTGATATCAAAGGTTGCTCGTGTGTTGCGCGTAATATGCCCATGCACAAAAGTATCATTTACCGGGATGCCATCAATATTAATCGCTATGCGGTTCTGACCTGTGCCATCTTCGCTTCCTGCGCCGCCCATACCTCGAATTACGATATCTGAAACGCGGGCTGTATTACTTCGCTCAAAATGTACTCCCGGCGTATAGCGGAAAAGGTCGCTTGCGCTATGATTGGTACTGCGATCAATGTCTTTAATGCCGAGCAATGTGATTGAAGCATTCTGAACGTTGCTAGGTTCTAGTGGTAAAAGTTCAGAGGTAGAAACAACGTTAACTTCACCTAAATGCTCCATTTGCTCTTGCGCATAAGCGGCGCTAGAGAGCGCAGTTAAAATGGCGCTTAGGACGATGGATTCTTTAAATAGCGGGCGCGACATAGAACGACTTAACCTCACAAAAATTAATGCTTAAACGGATACTAAGGGCAATGCAAGTTATTCGATCGCAATGTTTAGCTTAGGTAAAGAGAGTGGGTGTAGACGTGGTGTGTCCAGTGTTTTGAACACTCTGTGTTGAGAGCAAGCATCACTTGTCTGATGGCTAGGTATAAAAACCTTTTAACCGTAAGTAAATAGATCGCACAACTTATTACTAATAATAATGATAATGATTCTTATTATATGTTGCAAGCAAAAAGACTGAAATCATCAAGATAACGATCTAATCTAGGTCTTAGGAGGGTGATTTAAAGTAGAAAATGTATGACAGTATATGGGCGTTTATAAATGTCAGTGAAAGGGGGCTTGGCGTCGCTGACAGGAATAATGTACCTAAATGGTGAAACTGGGTGTCGTATAAGCGGTGGATTTCATGGAGATAAAGGTTAACATCCCTCCACCCCTTGCTTAAATCTTGATTCGCTGCTTTGGTCTCAATTAGTAAGACAGGGTGAGTTTTAACGGATAAGCTTAATAAACGGCATCATAATAGCGTAAAAATTAGTGGTTAGAATGAGCAACAGTATTTATTAACTGAGGTGTGTTCATGGTAACGGAAGCAGAAGGGTTACAAATAGTACTGTCGCCGGTTCAGATGGCTGGGATACTTCATAATGCCTCGATTAGCGAAGGAGAAGTGCTGAGTAATCGCTTATGGGGAGGGGTAGGTCTTGCTGGTGGCATGCTTCAAATGCTCGTCGCTGGTGGTATGTGTGCTGCGCCAGATCCTACTATGTTGACAAAAGCAGCTTGTGTCGTAGTTGGAGGGCATGCTGCAGATGTGGTCCATTCTTCTTTTAATCAAATCATAACAGGCAAGTCAAGCAACACAACAACCGCTCAAGCAGTTGCCGCAACAGCAGAAATGTGAGGTAAGGAAAAAGGGACAGCAAATATAATTGCCCTGACGGTTGATTTGGCAGTTCCTGTTGGATTCGCCTCTGCTATAGGTGCGATTAGGGTGGCTGCTATTCGGACGGGTAGAATAAGGTTGGTTGAACATGAGGCTGTTGCTGGTTCTAAGATTGGTGGACATACAATTTCCAAGCATGTTAATAAAGCAGAAAAGGAACTTTTGCATCGACTGGCCACTGATCCGAGAGTAGGTCCTGCCGCAAGTTCTTTTTTTAACTTAAGGGTAGCTGAGCAGGCAATTTCTGAAGCGCTGCATGCGAATAAGCTTTACATTGCGCAGTGGGTTAAGTCTGGTTCGAAAAGAACGTTAACGATTGAGCATTAAATTAGCAACTATAAGGTGGGGGGATATATTAAGAAAGGAACTACCAACTACATCCAAACTTCAAAAATTAGGGTAGTGCTCAAGTCAGAAAACTATAATGGGAAGCCATACTACATACCAACAGCGTATCCAAAACATGGTGATTTAAATGCATGAATATGAAGAAATATATCAGTTAATGGGAGGATATCTCAATCAAGATATCTTTATTATCTGTGATTGTGATACTTTCGAGGAGGCCGTAGAATATTATGTATCGTATGTGGATGAAATAGTATTACGTGAATTATTGGAGGATATTGCCCGTTTTGAAGAGGATTTTCGTAATGATCTAGATGCTGCCTTTGAGGAGCAGTTTTCGCCAGAGGTTGAA
>NZ_KV793520.1:0-59709 GCF_001808505.1 Oligella sp. HMSC09E12 | reverse complement strand
TCAAGAAGCATTATCCGGACATGGTGTAAGCAAAAAAAAGCCCCTATTCAAAAACCAGTTGGGGTGTATGCCTCCCAATATTTTATGAGATTTTATGATGCGGCATGGTGTGCTGTGAGAAAACCAACAGGGCGTATAGCCTTTGTTTTTGCTGGTTTTGAGCTAATTAAGCCTTGCTTAGAGTTGTCTAGAAATTGGGGGCTTGGCGTCGCCGACAGGAATCGAACCTGTATCGAGAGCTTCGGAAACTCTAATTCTATCCATTGAACTACGGCGACTTTGAAGACTTATTTTTAAGTCTGCCATTTTAGCCTATTTAGCTATCGAAGATTGCTAATTAAGCACATTTTCTCATTTCAAGTTTAAGGCTTAGCATTTAAAAGCGCTTGCTGTTGTTTCTTTGGCTACAAGTTATCGGATAAATTCAGCCCACTTAAGCAAGTATCGTAAAAAGAGGTATTAAACTCATACAAATCGCAAGGATATAGTTATAATAGCCTGTTAAGAGAGGAAAGGGAGAGGGACTGTCGCCTGCTTTGGCGGTTTACTTCCCAATCGCTGTCAGTTTTTTAGTGGATAAGTTTATCTCATAATTATTAAGTGATATCTAGGAAACGCATATGAGTTCTACCAATCATAAAGGGTCCAAAACACCCGGCGAAATGTTAAAAGTAGGCGCTTTAGTTTTTATTGTGCCGATCATCGTAATTATCTTTTTGATCAAAATGAATTTGGATAATGGCGGTACTGACAGAGCATCAATGGCGCCTGAGATGGTATTAAGTCGTATTGCGCCGGTTGCTCACTACAATACAGGAGCACCATTACCTGAAACTAAAGCTGCTGAGCCCTTAACTGGTGAGCAATTATATAGCAAACTCTGTATGACCTGTCATGACAGCGGTCTTTCCGGTGCTCCGATTAAGGGTGATGAAAGTGCGTGGGCTCCTCGTATTGCTCAGGGCGCGGATACGCTCTTTAAGCATTCTTTAGAGGGCTTTAATGCGATGCCTGCCAAGGGTGGCGATCTGTCTTTATCTGATGATGAGGTAAAAAACGCCGTGGTCTTTATGGTTAATGCTTCCGGTGGAAGTATTGCGTTTGATAGCGCCGCCGGAGCTGATGCAGCTGCAAGCGATGAAGCTGCCGCAACCGATACTACAACAAGTGATGAGGCTAGCAGCTCTGACGCTGCAACGAGCGATGCTAATGCATCTGCCGCCGAAGAAAGTGCTCCTGCTGCTACGACCGACTCGGCAGCTGAAGAGGCTACGCCAGCAACTGAAGAAGCCGCACCTGCTACAGAAGCTGCGCCAAGTGAGGCACCTGCTGCTGAAACTTCCGCCTCTGCTGAACAAACTGCTGCCCCACAGCCTAGCATTAAGGAAGTGCCTTTAAATGAGCAAGTGCCTGAGCAAGATAGTGCGGTCGGTACGGTTAGTCCAACTCAGGCTGAAGACCCTGCCAATCCTTTAAGTAATTGATTTATAATCAATCTTTATTGTTAGTTCTTGATTAAACATACTTCAAGCTCAAGCGTGTTATAACATTAGCTCTTGAGCTTGAATTTTTAGTAGGGTACTAGTCAGTGCCCTTGCCTTTGACCATCCATAGGCATAGGCAAAGCTCAAGACTTGTCATCGTTGCTTTCCACCTTGGCAGGCTTAAGTTAAACTTATAGGCGTAGTGTTTATTTATTTTTTAGACGTCCATTATGTTACAAGACCTAGATCAATTGGCAGCGCGCGTCGAGTTGTTAGTTCAGCTGAGTGAGCGCTTAGTGACAGACCGTGATGAGCTTAATCAGCAGTTAGATGAGCTTCGTACTCAATTATCAGATACTCGTGCAGCGCTTGAGTCCAAGACCAGTGAGCAGCAGCACTTAAGTGCTGAGCTGCATGAGCTTAAGCAGTCTGCCTTAAGTGATCAGCAGCAGTTGAACGATGAGAATCAGCAATTAAAGCAGCAACTCGCAGCAGTGCAGGCAGAATTAGGCTCCGTCACATCGGAGTTACAGCAGCAAAAAACCGCAGTCCGAGCAGTTAAGAGCAGGTGTTAGTCATGCGCGAGACCGGGTAGCTCATGTGTTAGCTAATCTTCCCGGTGGTGCGACTCAGGAGGGTGTGTAGATGGAGCACTTAGAAGTTACGATTTTAGATAAAGAGCTGACCTTAGCGTGCGAAGCTAGCGAAAAGGACAAGCTGTTAGCCGCAGTCAAGCAGGCGAACGATTTAATGACGATGATCAAGCAAAGCAGCAAGATGACCAATGAGCGGGTTGCTTATATGGCGTGTATCCAGTTAGCCTCGCAACTATTGTCTGCCGAGTCGACCGAGGGGCCGTTTCAGGGGGTTGCGTACGGCGACTATAAAGCCAAGGTGGATCATATTAATGCCTTACTGGATGAGGGTATTAATCGTCTCAAGTAAGCGCAATTTATCGTTTTGACGTAGCGGCTGACAATGCTATAATAAATCCAACAAAGCTTCATTGCTTTAACAGTTTTCCTGCGGTATTCGTGACCTTGGTTATACATCTCTTACCGATGCTTATGGCTAGGGTAGTTAGCTCAGGTGCAGGAGTGAATCTCTCTCGTCAGAGAATCCCGGCGCATCATACGAGCCGACCGCCAACTTGAACTTTTTGGGTTCGAGATGCCGACCTTGACGGTACCGCGGGTTACCCATCTTGTATAAAGTGCCCAACACTGCCTCCACGGTGTTGGGTATTTTTCAATCTATCACGGTCTATGCTATGAGCAATCTATTGGATAATATCTGGCACCAGCGCTTTAGTGATGATGAGTATTTCTATGGCACCACGCCAAATGACTTTTTAGTCGAGGCCAGCTCTTATTTGACTGAACATTCTGAGGTGCTCTCACTAGGCGAGGGTGAGGGACGTAACGCCGTTTTCTTGGCTGAGCAGGGTCACCGTCTGACGGCGTTAGATATCGCTTTGTCCGGCTTGCAAAAGGCCTCAAAGCTGGCGCAGGCACGAGGGGTGGCGCTTAAAACCGTACACGCCGATCTGAGCCAATATCAATTTAGCGCAAATGCTTGGGATGCGGTGATTAATATCTTTTGTCATATGCACCAGTCTGAGCGTGCTCAATTTCATCAGCAAATACAGGATAGCTTAAAGCCTGGCGGTCTGTTAATTTTTGAGTGCTATAGCACCAAGCAACCGCAGTATCAGACAGGTGGCCCGAGTCATGTGGATTTGTTGTATAGCGCAGAGGAGTTAGCACGCGATTTTGCGGCGATGGATATTCTGCATTTGGCTGAGCTAGAGCGTGAGGTGCATGAGGGGCAGGGGCATACAGGCTTATCTTCCGTGGTGCAGTTGATTGCACGCAAAAAGTAGGCATCGAACTATTTTGCCTTAGTTCACTCTAAGCAGTATTCATATCAAGGAGTGAACGATGAGATATTTTAAAGCACTTGTTTTTATTCCCTTACTCTTGAGCACCTCAATGGCGTTTGCCGCAGAGCAGAGGGAGCCTGAGTCGTATGTGCGGGTGGGGGCAGAGGCTTTTCGAGAAGTGGCTGAGGATCGCGCTAATGTTATCCTGACTAAGGAAATTGATGGCGCTGATGAGCGTCAATTATTACGTGATGTGAATCTGGCCATGCGCAGGGTGGCAGAACGTGCCAAGGAGTATCCCGAACTGAGCTTAGAGACTGGGGATTACTCGGTTCGTAAACACACTCAGTATAAAAAAGATACTAATCAAATTGAGAAAATTACCTATACGGCAGTGGGTAAAATGATAGCGCGCTCAAAGAATTTTGATGAGTTGTTAAAATTTGTCGAGGCCTCTCATGAGGATATGTTGGTGGATGATATTCGCTTTGATGTATCAAGCGAGTTGCGCCAGACCATTGAAAAAGAAATCCTCGAAGAGGCGATCGCATCGTTTAGAGGCAAGGCTGAAACCGTAGCCAAAGGCTTAGGTTATGAAGGTTTTGAAGGCGTAATATTGATGGTAATGCCTCCGCCGCTACTGCGCCGATTAGAAGACCCCCGTTGCGACCCATGATGGCACGTGCCATGACGGCAGAGCGTGTGGAGGAGGGCTATGCTGAAGCACCACCCTTAGAGGCCGGTAAGCAAATGGTGCGGGTGTCAGTGTCAGGTCAAATCGTTTTAAAATAATTTCATTTAGCCTAGGAGAAATTCATGAAGTTATCTCATTTAGTGATTCTATTGTCTACGCTTTTGGCGGCGCAGCCAAGTTTGGCTCAAAGTGCCAGTGTGACTGCGGATGAGCGGACCGTGCTCAGTTTGGCGGCTGACTCGTCCAAGGAAGTGGTGCAGGATCGGGTGGTATTGACCCTAAGCAAAGAAGCGCGTGGCGATGATCCTAAGGTCTTGTCAGATGCGGTCAATAAAGCCATTAATCAGGTAATGGCAAGCGGTAAAGATAATCAAAAGTTGGAGCTTAAAAACGGTACCTATAATCTTTGGCCGCAGCAGGATTATGATGACAACGCTAAGCGCACTGGCAAGGTGACCTATGTGGTCAATGGCGAAGTGATTGTGAGCTCTCAGGATCTGGTGGAAGCGACACGTTTTGTGGAGCAGGTGAGTGAGCACATGACGCTATCCAATATCGTATTTGAAATGAGTACGGAGCTGCGTCAGAGCGTGGAAAGTGAGATTCGTGCTGCCGCCATTCAAGCGTTCCAAGCCAAAGCACGAGCAGTGACTAGAGAGTTCGGTTTTGATAATTACGAGATTAAGCAGGTACGTGTAGATGATTCGAGTATGGTCCAATCACCTAGACCGCGCTTAGGTGTAGCGAAAGCTGCCATGGTGCAGAGTGAGGACTACAGTGGTCCGACACTCAGCGCAGGCAAGGAGCGAGTATCGGTTACTGTGAGCGGGGAGATTGCCTTATACTGATGGCAAAAAGAATAATTCCGGCTAATATCATCGGCAAGGAGAGCCATTGACCCATACTGAGGTTGAAGCTTAATAAGCCCAAATGGCTATCCGGCTCGCGACCAAATTCAGCGATAAAGCGGAATACGCCGTAGCCGATTAAAAAGACTGCGCTTACACATCCCGTGGGGCGCGGTTTTTTTGAGTAAAACCATAAAATCACAAACAGCAATATCCCCTCTAAGGCCATTTGATAAAGCTGTGAGGGGTGGCGTGGCACATTATCTACCATTGGGAAAATCATGCCCCAATTACCATTGGTCGGGCGTCCCCAGAGCTCGCCATTCATAAAATTGCCCCAACGACCGAAGGCTAAACCAAGCGGGATTAAGGGTGCGACAAAATCTCCCAGTTGAAAGAAGGTCTTGCCCTCTTTGTGCGCAAAATAAAGCATTGCTACCAAAACACCGATTAAGCCACCATGAAAGGCCATGCCACCGTCCCACACCGCAAAGATTTCCAAGGGGTGGCGTAGATAGTAGCTGAACTGATAAAACAGCACATAGCCTAGGCGACCTCCGACAACCACCCCGATGATGCCGTAAAAGAGTAAGTCCTCAAAGCGCTTTTGCGTAATATCAAAATAGCCTTGTTTAATCCGTTGCCGTCCTAAAAACCACGCAATCGCAAAAGCCAGTAAATACATTAGCCCATACCAATGCACTTGCAGCGGACCGAGGGAGAGGGCGATGAGATTAAATTGCGGGTGTTGAATGATCATGTGTTGTAGTAACAAATGTGTGAATGGTTGAATTTAAGCGAGCTAAGCTAAGCATAAGTTTAACGCATTAGCGCTCATTTTTTTGCCAGAAAATATCTTGGTACTCGTTCAGACGATTTAGTTCACGCGCTAACACAAAGAAATAGTCGGATAAGCGATTAAGTAATTGCAGGGATAAATCGCTCATTGGCTCCTCACGATTAAGGAGGACTAAGGAGCGTTCAGCACGACGACTGACGCTGCGGCATATATGTGCTTGTGCTGCTTGGTGGCAGCCGCCAGGCAGTATAAACTCACGCAACGGTGGTAATTGCTGCAGCATGGTGTCAATGGACGCTTCTAGTGTCGTGACGATGGTTGGACTTAAGGCATTGAATCCGGGAACCGCCAGCTCACTACCAAGGTCAAATAAAGCATGCTGAATTGATGACAATAAGCGCAGATGGGCTGGTACTTCGCGCTGCTTCATACCTTGTAGTGCTGTGATTAATAAACCGATATGGCTGTTTAGTTCATCAATATCACCCATGGCGCCAATGCGCGGGTGACTTTTACATAAGCGTTGGCCATCAGCCAAGCTGGTGCTACCCTGGTCACCACTTTTGGTGACGATGGTACTGAGGCGATCTGTCATAGTCCTTGAGTAAATTGTTAAAGGGTGTAATTTTGAAAATAAATCTATTATAGCCAAGCGTAGCAAGAGTTAAACTGTCAGTACGATTTAATGGAGTGATAATTATGAAGATGAAAAAGATATTCGCAGGTCTTTTGGTCGGCTTAGGTGTGTTGGGGGCGGCTACCATGAGTAGTGCGCAGGATGAGGCCTCTGCTCGCGGTGAGGTGCGCCGCCTAGACACGTCCAAGGGTACAGTGACCATTAAGCATGGTGCGATTACAGATTTGAATTTACCCGCCATGACCTTAGTCTATGAGGTGTCGCCAGCGCTTTTACAAGGCATTGAGCCGGGTGATCAGGTGCGCTTTAAGGTGCGTCACCAAGATAATAAATATGAAGTGATTGAGCTTAAGAAGTAGCTAGTAAGCAAAAGAATCCGCCATCAAGCATTGTTTGCCGTGGCGGATTTTGTTGGCTTGAGCGCAGTCAGTTAAAGCACGTAGCGTGCTAAATCTTGGTCGGCTGCGGTCTGATCGAGTTTTTCATTAACATAAGCCGTGTCGATTGTAACCACAGTGCCGGCTTGTGCAGCCGTGGCGCTAAAGGATAAATCCTCTAGCAGTTTTTCCATCACCGTATAAAGACGACGAGCGCCGATATTTTCAGTGGTTTCATTCACATCAAAGGCAATTTCAGCAATACGTCGAATACCATCCTCAGTGAAGTCCAGCTCCACCCCCTCTGTGATGAGCAGCGCTTTATATTGCTTGGTGAGGGAGGCATCGGTAGCGGATAGAATCTCTACAAAATCATCCGTACTGAGGGATTCTAGCTCCACCCGAATTGGGAAGCGACCCTGTAGCTCTGGGATGAGATCCGATGGGCGTGATAGATGGAACGCACCAGAGGCGACAAAGAGTATGTGGTCGGTTTTAACAATACCGTATTTGGTATTTACCGTGGTGCCTTCTACCAGCGGCAACAGATCCCGCTGTACACCTTGACGTGATACATCAGCTCCTTGACTCTCTTGGCGTGCGGCAATCTTATCAATCTCGTCTAAAAACACAATACCGTTTTGTTCAGCGTTTAGAATGGCGGCATTACGAATTTCTTCTTCATTTACACGTTTCGCCGCTTCCTCTTCGACTAAGAGTTTAAAGGCGTTACGTACCGTCATTTTCTTAGGCTTGGTATTATCACGTTGCAGACCAGCAAACATGGTGCGCAACTGCTCCGTCATTTCTTCCATGCCCGGAGGGCCCATGATATCGAGCGCTTGAACCGTGTTGGCAACACTGATTTCAATTTCCATATCGTCAATTTGCCCTTCACGTAAGCGCTTACGGAAGTTTTGACGAGCGGCACCCTCTTGGCGGATAGGCTGGTTTTGCGCATCGTAGGAGGGCGGGATAATAGCATCTAAAATACGCTCTTCAGCCGCTTCTTCTGCTTGTGTACGCACCCGTTGAAGCTCCTGCTCGCGGGTTTGCTTCACAGACATATCCACTAAGTCACGGATAATGGTCTCCACGTCGCGACCTACATAACCGACCTCGGTAAATTTTGTTGCTTCTACCTTAATAAAAGGTGCATTGGCAAGTTTTGCCAAGCGACGGGCGATTTCTGTTTTACCCACGCCGGTTGGGCCAATCATTAAAATATTTTTAGGGGCAATTTCATGGCGTAAAGGCTCGGGTACTTGTTGACGGCGCCAGCGATTTCTTAAGGCTACTGCAACGGAGCGTTTAGCTTTAGTTTGACCCACAATATTTTTGTCTAATTCCGACACAATTTCTTGGGGCGTCATGATACTTTCGTTGATTTTATATGTCATTCTAGCAATTCGATTTAAGATTAAAGAGTTTCAATCACGTGATTTTGATTGGTATAAATACATAGGTCGCCAGCGATTTCTAGCGATTTTTTAACAATCTCGGCAGGGGCTAGATCGGTGTTATGTAATAGTGCCAGACCAGCCGATTGGGCATACGCACCACCGGAGCCAATGGCGGCAAGACTGTGTTCTGGTTCCAATACATCGCCATTACCTGTTAAGACGAGCGTGTGCTCCTTATCCGCAACGATCAGCATCGCCTCCAGACGGCGTAGCATACGATCGGTGCGCCAGTCGCGAGTAAGCTCGACCGCAGCACGCATTAAGTGACCGGAATGCTTAATGAGTTTGGCTTCAAAGCGCTCAATCAGGGTAAAAGCATCCGCTGTGGCACCAGCAAAGCCTGCGAGCACCGTGTCATTATGCAATTTGCGGATTTTGCGGGCCGAGCCCTTCATCACAATATTGCCGAGGGTGACTTGACCGTCACCACCAATAGCGACTTCATTGCCGCGGCGGACACAGATAATTGTTGTAGCGTGAAATTGTTCCATAATGTCTTTTTGATTTTTCATAAAGGGTCATGGCTAGATGGAGTGCTTTGTTGATTTTTCAAGAGCGAATGCCAAAATAAAAAAGCCCGTATCACACGAATGATACGGGCAGCTTGAGCTCGGTTGCTGTGAATAGGGCGCAACTTAATTAAGTGTGCAGCAATTAATCACCGAATTGCTTTTGACGCTTTTCACGACGCTCTTGGGCCTCTAAAGATAAATTAGCGGTCGGACGCGCCAGTAAACGAGGGATACCGATAGGCTCACCGGTTTCTTCGCACCAACCGTAATCACCCTCATCAATTGAAGCAAGCGATTGCTGTACCTTTTTGAGGAGCTTACGCTCACGATCCCGTGTGCGCAGTTCCAGCGCATGCTCTTCCTCAATGGTAGCGCGGTCGGCAGGATCCGGTACGTACTGCGTCTCACGTAGATTATCCGTGGTTTGGTTAGCATTATCGAGAATTTCTTTTTCTAAAGCTTTTAAGCGATGTTTGAAAAAGGCCAGTTGCAGATCATTCATATAATCCTCTTCAGGCATCGCTAATAACTGCTCCTCTGTTAAGGTAGCGGCTAACTCTTCTAATTTTTCAGGTGTTTGCTTACTTGCTTTGGCCATTACGCTATTCTCCCAGCTAATAGTCAATCATACATCATTACTTAGTCAAACAATTCTTGAGGCCAGCTAGAAATACATCCTTAGGAAGATTCTTGCCGATAAAAACCAATTTATTATATGGCTTTTCTTTGCCCCAAGCTTTGCCAGGCTCGGTGCCCAATAACATATGTACGCCTTGGAGTAACATACGCTGACGGACACCTTTGAAAAATAAAATGCCTTTATAGCGGTACATGTCAGGACCGTAAAACTGTACCAACCCCCCAAGAAAATCATCCAGTTTATAGGGGTCAAAGGGTTGTTCGGAGCTAAAGACAAAGGCACCGATATCATCTTGATGATGGTGATGATGGTCATGCTCGCAATGCTCATCGCATTCATGATCATGGTGGTGATGGTGAGCCTCATCTTCTGCTTTGAGGAAGTCGGGGTCAATGTCTAGCGCCGAGTCTAGGTTAAAACCCTTCATATCCAGTAATTCATTTAAATCAGTCTCACCGAAATGCACCGCCGTGATATTGACACGCGGGTTCATTTTAATCAGACGCTGACGTAAGCGCTCATACTCATCCTCAGTCACCAGGTCTTTTTTAGAGATTAAAATGCGATCGGCAAAACCGACTTGTGCTTGGGCCTCGTTCTGACGATCAAGAATATCCATCCCGTGCTTGGCGTCAACAATCGTAATGACTCCGTCTAAACGGTAGTATTCGGCCACCACGTCATCCATAAAAAATGTCTGACAAACAGGACCAGGATTAGCCATGCCGGTGGTTTCAATGATCACGCGGTCAAACTGTAGCTCGCCCCTTTCTCGTTTATGGCGTAAATCTGTCAGCGTGCGCAATAAATCGCCGCGAACGGTGCAACAAATGCAGCCGTTATTGAGCTCAATAATCTGCTCATCGCTTTCCTGCACTAAGAGCTCATTATCAATGCTTTCGGGGCCGAACTCATTTTCAATCACGGCAATACGTTGACCGTGAAACTCACTTAATATGCGTTTAAGTAATGTGGTTTTGCCGGCGCCTAAAAACCCGGTAAGAATGGTCACGGGCAGCATTTGCTCAGCTTGCTTTTCAGTAACAGCCATACAATTCTTCTAATTAAATCAAAAATTAATAGAAGATTACAGCACAGCTTTAGAGATATAGCAAATAAAATAGGCTGAATGGGGATAAAAATACTTAAGCAATTGTAATAATCTTGCCATAAGTGTGTGTCCCGGCGCTAGGCTAGGCCTCATGGGTGGGCAGCGGCTGGGAGTTTAAGCGCTTTGCTGGCTACACTTTTTGCAAATGGCACGAATCTCAGTTTGGGCGCTTTTTTGCACAAAACCGGTTTGCGTAATTAAGGCTTGTAATTTGTGGCTAACATCCGGTACATCCACTTCGGATACTAAGCCACAATCAGTACAGACGATCAGTAAGTTATGATCATGTCCGTGCAACTCAATGTCATTACAGGCTGTCCAGCCGTTAAGCGCATCTAAACGATGAATAAAGCCCTCGGCTTCAAGAAACTCCAAGGCACGGTAAACCGTAGCAGGCTTGGCGCTAGGGAAGTCCTTGACCATCAGATCAAGAATCTCATAGGCCTTCATACAACGCTCATCACTGACGATCAGCGCTAATACCTGCTTACGAATCGCTGTTAAGCGCTTACCCCGAGATTGGCAAATGGTCTCTGCTTGATGAAGAAAGTCGTCAAGAGGTAAAACAGCTTTAGTCTGAATCATTGCCTTGTGCCTATCCAAAATCGAAGATGAATGGATTGATAAATAGTCGTTCTAGTTATAATATAACAAATCAAACAAAATCTATGTATAATACATTATATTATAACAGTCCAACTCCTTAGATGTTGATATGAACAGTTCTGACAGCGTTTTTACCAGCCAGCAAGTCCATGATATCGGTTGTCGTTGCCGCTCATGCTTGACCATGTCAGCATTAAAGCGGACCTCAGCTGTGTTCTTGGTGTTACTTTTGCTTTGGATCGTGGTATTTGTAGCGATGGGTTGGGATTTGACCCGTCTGTTTTAGTCTTTATGCCGCCGAGATCTTGCGGCATGTATTTTCTTGTGATTCTGAGTTATTGTTTTAAGCTTATAGGGTTTTATGAGCAGTGATGTCTTGCGCCTGAATAATGTCACTTTAGCATGGGGTAATCAGACCATTCTAAAGGAGATTAGTGGCGGCTTTAAAAGAGGCTCGTTTACTGCTATTGTAGGACCTAATGGTGCAGGCAAATCCACCTTAATTAAGGCCCTGACCGGTCAGCTAGCACCTAAGTCGGGTGAGATTCTGTTGGCACCAGAATTCAAACGTAATATCGCACTGTTGCCGCAACAAAGCGAGTTGGATCGTGATTTTCCCATGACCACCTTTGACTTAGTCAGCATGGGCGTATGGCGTCATTTAGGCCCCTTTCGATCCTTATCTTCGGCGCAACGTCAGCAGATTATGCAGGCTTTAGTCCAAGTCGGCTTGGTAGAGCAGGCGCAGGATTTGATTGGTAGTTTATCCGGTGGGCAGTTGCAACGAGCCTTGTTTGCCCGATTATTAGTGCGTGATGCGCAATTGATTATTTTAGATGAGCCCTTTGCTGCGGTTGATGAAGAAACGCAAGAGGGGCTCATTCCTATTTTGCAGCAATGGCATCGTGACGGTCGCACCTTATTGATTGTTTTGCACGATGAGGAATTGGTGCAGCGCATTGTCCCGGAAACCTTAGTGATCGGGCGTGGTGTTGTGGCTTGGGGGCCGACCGCAGAGACCTTTACCACGGCTAATATGCGTACCGCACAACGTCGATGTCGTGCGATAGGATAGGGGGCGACGATGTATGAGTTATTAGTACAGCCCTTTGTTGAATTTGCCTTTATGCGGCGCGCCTTGTTTGGGGCCATCTTTTTATCCATGATTGCCGCACCACTAGGAATTTTTCTGATTTTGAGACGCTTAAGTCTGGTTAGTGATGCAATGACGCATGCTATTTTGCCGGGCGTTGCTTTGGGCTTTTTCTGGGCCGGTAATTCGATGCTAGCGATGTTGCTGGGGGGCTTGATCACTGGATTTGTGGTGGCCTTAATGGCGGGTTTTATTTCCCGTCATACCAGTCTAAAAGAGGATGCCAGTTTTGCTGCCTTTTATTTAATTTCCTTGGGGCTTGGCGTTTTTCTGATTTCCGTGCGCGGCACGAATGTGGATCTGATGCATGTGCTTTTTGGTTCGATTTTGTCCATCAGTGATGAGTCTTTATTCACCACGATGTGCGTCAGTAGCGTCTCGATTTTGATTTTGGCCTTGATCTATAGACCCTTAGTGTTGGATTGTTTTGATCCCGTGTTTTTAAGGGTGGAGTTGGGTAGACGCTCGTGGGTGTTTAGTGTTTTTATTGTGCTGCTGGTAGTGAATCTGGTTGCAGGATTTCAGATTTTGGGTACTTTGATGGTGGTGGGCGTCGTGATTTTACCTGCTATCACAGCCCGCTTTTTGGGTCGAACGCTCGGCTTCCAGCTGATTATAGCGCCGCTTGTCGGGGTGTTTTGTCAGTATGTCGGTTTAGTGATTTCCTATGCTTATGATTTGCCAACATCAGCCATCATCATTTTAATTAATGGCATTGTGACGGTATTGGCCATGCTATTCGGTCCTTATGGTAGTGTGCGCAAGCGTTATCAAGCCTAAGTTTTTTCAAAACAGCCATTATAAACACATGGAGATGATATGAAGTTATCGCGTATTTTAACAGTGCTAGCGGCCGCCTCCGTTGCCAGCTTTGGTCACTGGTCTGTGGCTCAGGCTGAGCAGCTCAAGGTAGTCAGTAGTTTTAGTATTATTGGTGATTTAGTAAAAAATGTGGGTGGTGAACACGTTGTGGTTAGCAATTTAGCTGGTCATGATGTTGATTTGCATCATTTTGAGCCTAAGCCAAGTGATGTCAAAAAATTAACGCCTGCAGAGGGCGCAAAGTTGCTATTTATTAATGGTCTTGAGCTGGAGCCTTGGGCTGAGCGCTTAAAGCAATCGTCAGGCTTTAAGGGTGAGACTGTGGTGGTGAGTGAGGGGATTAAGCCACTTAAGTTCGATGATATTCATCACGATCATGACCACGATCACGAACACGAACATGATCATAAGCACGTTCACGAACACGAACATGATCATAAGCACGATCATGAACACGATCACGATCATGCGCATGAAGACGACCATCATCATGAGCACGAGCACGATCATCACGAGCATGATGGGCATAACCATGGCGAATGGGATCCGCACGCATGGCAAAATCCTCAAAATGCCGTGATTTACGTAGATAATATTCTGAACGCATTGAAAAAAGCTGATCCAGCGAATGCCACTAGCTACGAGGCCAATGCTGAGCAATACCTGGCTCAAATCAAGCAGCTTGATGCCGAGATTAAAAAAGCCTTTGCTGCCTTAACTAAGGAACAACGTCGCTTTGGCACGAATCATGAGGCCTTTGCTTATTTTGCTGAAGCTTATGACTTGACGCAAATCCCTGTTACCGGTGTTAGTGGGGGTGAGCCATCTGCGGCACAAGTGGCAGCCGTTTCTAAACGCCTTAAGCAGGAAGGGGTTAGGGCTGTGTTTTTTGAAAACACCACCAATAATCGCTTAATCGAGCAAGTGGCACATGATGCGGGTGTGAAGGTCGGTGGCACCTTGGTGGCCGATGCCTTAGAAAAAGAGGGTGAGGGTGCTAGCTATCTTGGCATGATTAAGAAAAATGCCGATACCTTATTAGACGCCTTAAAGTAGTTTTTAAAGACTGATGTCGTTGATCCGGCGGTTCTTCTGTTGAGGGGCCGTCGGTTTTTTTTTGATTCCATTACTAGGCTCAACTTTGGACGGGTGACACAACCGCATTTTCTAATTTCTTAGTTTAAATTTAGAGCGCTGACTTTAAGTATTCCTTTTGTCTTGGTAGTATGATGCTTGAGGCTAATTTAGTTTCACGAATTGTTAGCGCATAGTGAATTTCAATGTTTAGAGGTTTAGAGATGACGGACAAGACCGCATTTACAGCACAAGAAGTGGCTGATTTTTTACAACAAAATCCTAGTTTTTTTAAAGATCATGCGGATGTTTTTTTGTCAATGACGATCGATGATGAGACGGGTGGCGGCACCTTGTCATTGGCGCAACGCCAGCTTGCGGATTTGCGCAGTAAATTAAAAAAGCAGGATTTTCATTTAAAAGAATTGTCGTTATACGCCATGGAAAATCAGGACATTAGCCAGTCGCTGTTGCAATGGTGTGTGTATATGTTGGCTGAAAATGATGCCACCTATTTACCTCAACTCTGTATTGATAGTTTAGAGCATTGCTTCCCCGGTTTAAAGGTAGCCATTAAGCTATGGCCTTGCCCGGAGCAGATTCAGTCACAATTTGATGGCGCATCACAGGAGTTGATAGCCTATGTGCAGCAAATGGAGCAGCCCTATTGTGGTCGTAGTTATCCTGAGGAGATGAATGCTTGGTTTGAGCGTACGCCAGCCTCTGTGGCGATTTTGCCTTTAGATGACGAACGTTCTGATATCGGTGTGCTGGTGTTTGCCTCAGATGATCCAGAGCATTTTCAAGAGGGTATGGGCATTAGCTTTTTATTAATTATTTCAGCCTTGGCCGGATCAGCCTTAAGTCGCACAATGCGCTAGGAAGAGTCGATGAAAGTAGTATTTGCCGGTACCCCGGAGTTTGCACGCTTAGCTTATGCGGCAATAGCTGATGCAGGTTTTGATGTTCCTCTCGTGATGACGCAGCCGGATCGGCGTGCGGGGCGAGGGATGAAGTTAAGTCCCAGTGCGGTGAAGCAGGAGGCCTTGGTGCGTGGCGCAGAGCTGATACAGCCGCTGAGCCTGCGTTTAGATGGTAAGCACCCTGAAGAGGCGGTGGCAGCCAAGGAGGCATTGCAAGCGGTGCAACCAGATGTGATCGTGGTGGCTGCTTATGGCTTGATTCTGCCACAGTGGACCTTGGATTTAGCACCTTATGGTTGCTTAAATATTCATGCTAGTTTATTGCCGCGTTGGCGTGGTGCCGCACCGATTCAGCGCGCTATCGAAGCGGGTGATGAGTATAGTGGCATCGGGATTATGCAAATGGAAGCCGGTTTGGATACGGGGCCCGTGCTATTAGAAAAGCAGCTTAAGATTGGGCGTATGAATGCGGCTCAATTGCATGATGCCTTAGCAAGCCTAGGTGCTGAGGCCATCGTGGAGGTGTTAACTAAATTAGCTGCCGAGGGCGATGCGGCCTTTGAGCCTAGCGTGCAGGCGAAAGAGGGCGTGACCTATGCTGCTAAGCTGACAAAGGAAGAGGCCTTATTAGACTGGGCTGAGTCGGCGATGGTGTTGGAGCGCCGGATTCGTGCCTTTACACCGGTGCCGGGTGCGCGTGTTAATTTAGCGGGTTTTGATGAGCCGGTGAAGGTATGGTCGGCTGAGCTGCTTGAGACAGCACATGAGCTTGCGCCGGGTACGATTTTGGCGCGCTCAGCAGAGGGGGTGGATGTGGCGTGTGGTCAAGGTGCGCTCCGCTTAACTGAGCTGCAACGAGCAGGCGGTCGACGCCAGACGGCTGAGCAATTTATTCAGGGCTGGCGCAATTAATAGGTTATGGCAGGGTCGAGCGGGCGGTTTAAGCGTCCGCCCCTTTGCTTCACCTGCCAAAACTGCTACTCAAGGCGTGGTTTGTTTAGGCTTCCTCAACGGTATCAGCAAATAAATCATAGGCATCGGCATCGGTCACGACGCACTTGACGATATCGCCGGGTGCCAGCTCATAGGGACTATCCACATACAACACGCCGTCAATTTCCGGCGCATCTGCTGCGGAACGACCGATGGCAATACCATGCTCATTTAATTCATCAATGAGCACCTCGATGGTGGTACCGATTTTCTTTTGTAATTTGGCGGCAGAAATGGCTTGTTGATGGGCCATAAAGCGCTCCCAGCGCTCTTGCTTCACCTCCTCGGGTACCGGATCGGCGAGTTCATTTGCTGGTGCACCCTCAACCGCTGAATACTTAAAGCAGCCCACACGATCGAGTTGGGCTTCAGTTAGCCAGTCAAGTAAATACTGGAAGTCCTCCTCGGTCTCACCAGGGAAGCCCACAATAAAGGTGGAGCGAATGGTGATATCCGGGCATTGCTCACGCCACTGATGAATACGGGCGAGGGTGCGATCCTCAAAGGCCGGTCGTTTCATGGCACGGAGGATTTTGGGGCTGGCATGCTGAAACGGAATATCTAAGTAGGGCAGGATCTTGCCCTCAGCCATCAATGGAATCACATCATCCACATTAGGGTAGGGGTAAACATAGTGTAAGCGCACCCACAGGCCTAACTCACTTAAGGCCTCGCACAGCGCTGTCATTTGAGTTTTGATGGGTCGCCCCTGCCAGAAATCGGTGCGATACTTGACATCCACACCATAGGCACTGGTGTCCTGAGAAATCACTAAAATCTCTTTGACACCAGCATTAGCCAAGCGTTTGGCCTCATCCATCACATCGCCGATGGGGCGGCTGACCAAGCGGCCACGCATGGAGGGGATAATACAGAAGGCACAGGAGTGATTACAGCCCTCGGAGATTTTGAGATAGGCATAGTGACGCGGTGTTAGACGAATGCCTTGAGGTGGCACTAAATCCACAAAGGGGTCATGCTCAATCATCGGTGGCGCTGCTTCATGTACCGCGCGCACCACTTCTTCATATTGTTGAGGGCCGGTAACCGATAGGACGCTCGGATGGACTTGGCGAATCGTATCTTCCTCCACCCCCATGCAACCGGTTACAATCACTCGGCCATTTTCTGCCAAGGCCTCACCAATCGCGTCCAAGGACTCTGCTTTGGCACTGTCGATAAAGCCGCAAGTATTGACCACGACCACATCAGCGCCCTCATAGGTGGGCGAGATTTCATAACCCTCTAAGCGTAATTGCGTCAGAATACGCTCAGAATCTACCAAGGCTTTAGGACAGCCTAAGCTGACAAAGCCGACTTTTGGAGAGTTCATAATTAATGCTAATTTATTGAATAAAGAATTGAATTTTTGACTGATGAAGCTGATTTTAGCATTTTACAGAGTAAACTAGAGGCTGAATTTCTCACACCCTTAACTATGTCACAAATCCCTTTATCCGAGCTGCTTGCTGAAACTGCCACAGTCATCCATCAGGTGATGCAAGGTCAGTCCCTGTCCCGTTTATTACCTGCGGTGGATGAGCATCATCGAGCCGGTGTGCAGGCACTTAGTTTTTTTGCGTTAAGGCACTGGCATCGTGGCCTAGCCCTAAGTGAGCAGTTGCTAAGTAAAAAAGCGCCGAACCCCTTGTTTAAATCCTTGTTAGCGCTTTCACTGACACTCTTAAGTGCTGAGGATTTTGCTGAGTTGGCGCAGGATGAGCCCCAGGCGAGCGACTATCCGGTATATGAGGCCTTTACCTTGGTGAATCAGGCGGTCAAAGCCGCTACGCTGCATCGTAAAACCGCCCCTTTTAAGGGTCTGCTAAATGCCTGCCTAAGACGTTATCAACGCGAATCGGCGAGTTTAGTAGCGCAGGTGATGCAGCAGGTGGAGGTGCGTTATAACTTTCCTGCTTGGTGGATTGATGCCCTAGCTAAAGCCTATCCTCAGGACTATGCGGCGCTTTTACAGGCAGCCAATCAGCCAGCTGCTTTATGCC
This sequence comes from Oligella sp. HMSC09E12, assembly GCF_001808505.1. NCBI lineage: Bacteria > Pseudomonadati > Pseudomonadota > Betaproteobacteria > Burkholderiales > Alcaligenaceae > Oligella > Oligella sp. HMSC09E12. The sequence goes on along the minus strand of NZ_KV793520.1, from coordinate 41,688 downwards.
TCAGGGTTAATCGGCGTCAAGTGAGCTTAGCGCAATTTCAAGCGAAGTTGGCAGCGGCAGGTATACGCACTGAGCAGCTAGATGAGGATGCGCTGATGCTGGAGCAAGCAATCCCTGTGCCGCAAATACCCGGCTATGCCGAAGGCCATTTTTCAGTACAGGACTTGGCGGCCCAGCAGGCCATTAAAATGTTGCCATTAAAAGATGGGATGCGGGTGCTAGATGCCTGTGCAGCGCCTGGCGGTAAAACCGCACATATGCTTGAGCATTATGATCTGGATATGAGTATCTTGGATGTGGATGCGCGACGTTTGGCACAAGTGCATGAGAATTTGGCGCGCTTAAAATTGCTCAAAGCCGATCATGCGGATAATCCGCACTATCAAATTCGTACCGTAGCAGCTGATGCGGCGGCTCTCGATCGTTGGTATGACGGCAAGCCCTTTGATGTGATTATGGCGGATGTGCCTTGCACGGCGGCTGGCATTGTGCGACGTCATCCGGATATCAAGTGGCTACGTCGTCCTGAGGATGTTCACAAAACCGCCGCATTGCAGCGAGGTATTGTGTCGGCCCTCTGGAGTACGCTTAAAGCGGGCGGACATTTACTGTATATTACCTGCTCCATTTTTCCTGAAGAGGGTGAGTTGCAAGCTACTTATTTAGCAAAGCATTTGCCGGGGGCGCAGCGATTGCCAGCCTTGGGGCAGCTATTGGCATTGCCTGACGAACATGGCATAGTAAAGCATGACGGTTTCTTTTATGCGCTTTTTAGGAAGTCTGACTAAAGACTGGCGCTAGCAGTGATTTTCCGGATGATGAAGCAAGCTAAGCAATTATTCTTTAAGCTGAGGTGGCGGCTGCTACTGCTACTATGTATTGCGGTGGCGGCTTGCTCGCAAACGACGCAGCCCACAGAGGAGGATGAGGCCGGGGCGAGTAGCTCAGGCGCGACGGTTGAGGCGATTGAGGTACTGGCTTATGAGATAGGACAAGACGGCCCGCAGTTGCGGTTGAAAGCCGATTTAGCGCTACAGCCAGACCCAGAGTTGGTGAATGCTGCCTTACGTGGTGTGCCGCTAAACTTTGTCTATGAGATTGAGATTAGCGAGCCTTATTGGTATTTTTTTAAGAAAAAAGTCGCTTATCAATCGCAAGCGTGGTTAATTAACTATCAACCCTTGCTAAGGCAGTGGAGTGTTAAAGACAATCAGCGTACGTATCAGGAAATCTCACTCGAAGATTCGCTAGAGCATATTAGTAGCAACAAGACCTGGACTCTGAGCTTGGATGCGCCTTTAGCACGGGATAAGGTTTATACGGCCAGGTTGCGACTGCACCTAGATACGACCCAATTACCTGGTGCTTTTCAGTTTAATTTATTTAATTTCCGCAGTGTTTGGTCACTTTCATCAGAATGGCAAAGCTTACTATTTCAACCATCCATCTAAAAATCCAGCGCTTAATCAGTTGGCTTTTGAAACTAGGCTTGGTGTTGGGCGTGTTAAGCCTGATTACCTTGTTGTTTATGCTGTTTCGAGCGACGGATAATGTGTCGGGATTGACGCGACAATTCGATTTATTGTTGATGTTAAACGGTGTGTTGACGCTGATTATGGTGTTGTGGGTCAGCATCTTAATGGTACGTTTGATTCGACAAATTCGCAGAAAGCAGTTTGGTGCCCGTTTAACCAGTCGTTTTGCCTTTGTTTTTGCCTTAATGGCGGTGGTGCCGGGGGTGTTGATTTACATTATTTCCGTGCAATTTATGGCAAAGTCAGTGGAATCGTGGTTTAACGTAAAAGTGGATAGTGCTTTAGACTCCGGTTTATCCTTGGGTCGCGCCACGATGAATGGCTATGTGCAGGATTTAGCGACCCGTGCTCGGCTAATGTCTTTGGAACTAAGTGGTTTAAATGACTCTGATATGGCGTTGAGCCTCGCTCGTCAGCGTGAGGCTAATCCAGTGATCACTGATGCCCTCGTGTTTTCTGGTGCATCGGGTAATCGTGTGATTGCTTTTGCTGGTTCCGGATTTGGTAGTTTGTTGCCGGAGCTACCTTCGGCTGCCTTGATGAATCAGCTGCGTCTATCAAATAGCTATGCCCAAGCGGAGCTGATGCCGAATTCCGATCCAGAACAGCCGCTGTATCGTATTCGGGTCATTGTGCCAGTCGTTGCCAAGCAATTGCGGTATGACAGTTTAAACTTTAGTGCCACGCCTGCAGAGGGGTATTGGCTACAAATCACCCGTGCCATTCCGGATAATGTCACCTTTAATATGAATGAGGTGCAGCAGGGGATACGTGATTACGAGGAGTTGTCTTTATCGCGCAGCAGTTTACGGCGTTTATTTACCATTACCTTAACCTTAGCTTTGGTGATGACGGTATTAGCTTCGTTAGCTGCCGCATTAAGCTTGGCTAGACGTGTGGTGCGACCCTTATTAACACTAGCAGAGGGGACGCAAGCCGTGGCGGCGGGTGACTATAGACCTTTACCCGAGCCTAAATTACGTGATGAGATTTCTCAGTTGACCCGCTCCTTTAATGTGATGACCTATCAACTGGATGAAGCGCGTCGTCAGGTGGAGTCGAATCGTCAGCAATTGGAAAAGTCCAATGTGTATTTAGAAAATGTGATGGCCAGTCTCAGTACTGGCGTGATTGTTTTTGATACACGTTTTAATGTGAGCACGGTTAACCGAGGCGCTGGTGATATTTTACGTACGGAGCTACGCGCTGCGCAGGGGCGCCCTTTGGAGTTTATTAAGGGCTTAAATGAATTTACCAAAGCCATTCGCAACGCCTTTGCTAAGCACGCAGCGGTCGAGTCGGAGCGTGACTATTGGCAAGAGCAGATTGAATTAAACTTTGATGAGGTCAATACCTCCACTGAGAGTTTGGATCAGCATCGCATCACCACCTTATTAATGCGTGGTACACGTTTGATGGTAGATAATCATTTCACGGGTTATTTGGTGGTGTTTGATGATATTTCTGAAGTGATGTCGGCTAGTCGCACCGTGGCTTGGGGCGAAGTGGCACGGCGTTTGGCACATGAGATCAAGAATCCGCTCACCCCGATTCAGCTCTCAGCTGAACGCTTAGCGATGAAGTTAGAGGATAAGCTGGATGAAAAAGATGCGGCCATGTTGCTTCGCTCAACCAATACCATTATCAATCAAGTCACCTCATTGAAAAACATGGTCAATGACTTCCGTGATTATGCGCGGACGCCACCAGCCGTGTTTACTGCGGTCGATATTAATGCGCTGATTTTAGATGTGGCCGTACTCTATGGGTGGGATCCGGAGCAAAAGCACAAAGAAGAGCCTTTGTCGCGCCAACTCGCGCTGTGTCTGGATGATCAGCTGCCCTTGGTTGAGGCCGATCAAAGCCAATTACGACAAGTTCTGAATAATTTACTCGCCAATGCCCGTGATGCGATGGAAGGCTTGGAGCTAGTAGGGGATGAGCCCGGTATTAAAATCAGCACGAAGTACTTGGCGTCGGAGCAGCTGAGTAAGCAAAAGCAAGATATGGTGCGTATTATAATTGAAGATAGGGGTACAGGCTTTCCTGAGCATGTGTTACAAAATGTCTTTGAGCCCTATGTCACCACGAAAAAAACTGGTAGCGGTCTGGGTTTGGCGATTGTGCGTAAAATCATTGAGGAGCATCATGGCAAGATCGAGATAGCGAATGCTAAAAGTGGTGGCGCTCGTATATCAATTTTGTTGACTCGACTCGCTCCGCTAGGAAAAAAGTAACAAAGCGTTGTTATAATTAGATTAATCACATTTTTACAACAATCTAGGACCTATCGATAAGTCGTCACATGCTTGTGCACTTGATTGGTTCAGAAAAAAGTTGAGGTATTTTTATATGGCCAAAATTCTGGTGGTCGACGATGAAATTGGTATTCGCGAGCTACTGTCTGAGATCCTGTATGATGAGGGTCACACGGTAGAGCTAGCGGAAAATGCATCCGAAGCTCGCGCTGCGCGTTTGCGTTATCGCCCAGATTTGGTGTTATTAGATATCTGGATGCCGGATACGGATGGGGTGAGCTTACTCAAGGAGTGGGGCGCTCAGGGCTTACTCGATATGCCGGTGGTGATGATGAGTGGTCATGCCACGATTGATACGGCGGTAGAAGCCACGCGTATTGGTGCAGTGGACTTTTTAGAAAAGCCTATCACCATGCAAAAGCTGCTTAAGACGGTACAGTCCTGCTTGTCGCGCCCGGTGATCCGCAAAGAAGCGCCGGCAGCGCCGGCAGCCACGACGACCGAGGCGCCACAGGCCGATAGTGGTAGCCCGGCTACACCGTCGACTGCAGCAGCGCCGGCGGTGGCAGCAGTGGCGATAGCTCCCGACGATCATATTAGTTCAGGTATGTTGGGACGCATTTCTTTAGATTTGCCATTGCGCGAAGCACGAGATGAGTTTGAGCGTGCTTATTTTGAGTATCATTTGGTACAGGAAAATGGTAGTATGACCCGCATTTCCGAAAGTACGGGTCTGGAGCGTACCCATTTGTATCGTAAATTGCGTCAGTTGGGGATCGATACATCACGTAAGCGCAATAGCGGTAACTAGTCCTGTCTGTCCTGCGATAGCGGTTCTGTTATCGCCCTGTTATCGCATGACGAGCTGATTAGAGCCTAATTATGAAAATTCTTATTGTGGGTGTGGGCCGTGTCGGTTGCAGCTTGGCGCAAAATTTGGTCAGTGGCAAAGACGACGTTACCGTGGTGGATATTAACCGTGAGCGCCTGAGCGAGCTGCAGGAGCGCTTTGATTTACGCACGGTTTATGGTGATGCCAGTTCACCGCAAGTGCTAGAGGAGGCTGGTGCACATGACGCTGACCTACTGGTAGCCTGCTCAGCTTCTGATGCGGTTAACTTGATGGCGTGTTATTTGGGACGCGAGGTGTTTAATATACCGCGCCGAATTGCTCGCATCCGCACTCATTACTATCATACGCATCTTGAATTTGCCAAAGAAAAGTTCGGTGTGGATCACATCATTAACCCCGAACGAAGTATCACCGACTATCTCTTTCACTTAGTCGAGTTTCCCGAGGTCTTGGAAATTGTCGACTTTGCGCATGGCTTAGTGTCATTATTAACCTTAAAAGTTGGTGGTAAAAGCCAATTTCTTAAGTTGCAGGTTAATGAAAACCACTTAAATTTGCCGGACTCCAATGGTCGTATTCTAGAAGTTATCCGGCAGGAAAAGACATTGCCATTGGAGCGTACCTTCAGTTTGGAGCGTCATGACGAGGTAGTCTTGGCGGTGGATACGGCGGAGGCGCGTAAAGCCATTAAGCAATTACATAAGCGGATGCATCGGGTCCGAAATATTATGATTGCCGGTGGTGGTAATATTGGCGAGCGCTTGGCCCGCCTCTTGGCTAATGACGATTATAATGTGCGCATCATTGAGATGAATGAAGAGCGTTGTCATGAGCTAGCGCGTAGCTTGCCAGAAAATGTGATCGTGCTGCATGGCAACAGCACCGATGAGACCTTGTTATTAGATGAGCATGTGATGGATATGGATGCTTTTTTGGCAGTGACTAATGCCGATGAGGATAATATCATGGCCTCCTTATTAGCCAAGCGTCTCGGTGCTGAAAAGGTGCTCACCTTAATTTCCCGTCAATCGTACGGTGAATTGATTCGCGGTAGTGCGATTGATATTGCCGTATCACCCATTTGGACCACGATTAGTGCCTTAATGCGTGATTTAAAGCAGGGGTCGGTTGAGCGCGGACACCGCTTACGCCAAGGGCGCTCTGAGGCGGTGGAGTTTAAGGTCTTGGGCGACTCGTCGAATTCTAAACTGGTGGGCCGCACCGTGGGCGAAATTCGTTGGCCTAAAAACGCTGTCGTAGCGGCTATTGTGCGAGAGGGTCGAGTGATTATCCCAGTGCCTACCACAACCATCAATCACGAGGATCATGTGATTATGTATGCAAGCGATCCGCGCACCATGGAACAAGTCAATAAGCTCTTCCAAGTCTCGGCGCTAGTGCTGTAAGCACACGCATGATGCAGTTGCAAAGGAATAGGAAGACGTAGGCGAATTTTTATGTATCACACCCTAAATTCTCTACATAAATTAGGCATGGTCGTGATGGCTTTTTCACTGACCTTAGTTTTCCCATTTGTGTTGTCGATTCTGATTGATGACGGAGCCGCCCGCTATTTTGTGATGCCAGCAGTGGGTGCTTTTGTGTTTGGTTTGTTGTTGACCGTACTGTGCTTTCCCTTTCGTGGTGCCTTACGCCGGCGTGAAGGGATTTTGGTGGTCTTTTTATCTTGGATCTGCTTGGCCTTTATCGGTTCATTGCCGATTTATTTTGCTGAACAGCTCTTGCAAGAGGATTTTGGTATTGCCAAGGCGGTTTTTGAAGGCGTATCCGGTCTAACCACTACCGGTGCCTCGGTGATTAATGAGGTTGAGCGACTGCCTATCTCGGTTAATATCTGGCGTCACTCCCTGTTATGGTTTGGTGGCATGGGGATTTTATTATTAGCCGTTGCGATCTTGCCGCTCTTTAATGTCGGTGGACGTGAGGTGATGATGAGTGAAATGCCCGGGCCGCTTAAGGATGAGCGTTTGACGCCACGGATTGCGAGCACGGCTAAAACGCTATATGGTATCTATTTTGTGGCTTCGGTGCTTTGCCTGATTGCCTATCGAGTTGCCGGCTTAAACTGGTTTGACGCCTGGTGTCATGCGGCTTCGACCATGGCCTTGGGCGGTTTTTCTAGCTTTAATGCTAGCTTTCAAAGCATTGATAATGTCGCTGTGGATGCGGTGGCCGTGGTCTTTATGCTGTTTGCTGGGATTAACTTTGCCACCCACTTTAAGGTCTTACGTAACCGCAGCCTACGCTTGTATGCTTATTGTCCTGAGGCCCTACCATTTCTCAAGCTGGTATTGGGTAGTGGCTTGATTATCAGTGCCATACTTTATTTTAATGGTAACTATGCTACCTGGTTTGAAGCGCTACGTTACGGTATTTTTAATACAGTGTCTGTTGCCACCACCACCGGTTTTGCGAATGTTGACTATCTGACTTGGCCCTTTGTGATACCGGTGTATATGTTAGCGCTGGGTTCGTTTGCTTCGTCCGGCGGCTCGACGGGTGGGGGCATCAAGTTAATTCGCATCTTATTAGTTTTTCGACGGATTCGGGTGGAAATGTTAAAGCTCCTGCATCCGCACGGGCTGTTTCCGGTGCGTTTTAAAACAACCGTCGTGTCCGATTCGGTGCTGTTATCAGTGATGACATTTCTTGCGCTCTATATGATGACCTTGATGGTGGTCTTTGCGCTTTTGGCCTTAGGTGGCGCCGACCCTATTTCGGCTTCCAGTGCTGCTGTGGCCTTGGTAGCCAATATTGGTCCGGCTATCGGTTCGGTTGGACCAATGAGTAACTATGCCCACTTTAATGATTTTCAGCTGTGGGTGAGTAGTGCGGCGATGCTGGTGGGCCGTTTGGAATTATTAACCGCTTTTGTGATTTTTACGCCACATTTCTGGCGGCGCTAACGGCTCTTAGGGGCGGGCTAAGTGTCGCTTGAAGCTTGCGCTGTTGCTGTTAAATACCGCCCACGAAGCCTATCTGGCGCCAAGCCTCATACACGGTAATGGCCACACTATTGGCCAAGTTAAGGCTGCGACTGGTGTTCACCATGGGTAAGCGGATGGATTGCTCTCTGCCGATAAGGTCCCACTCAGCGGGCTTTAAACCAGCGGTTTCACGACCGAAAATAAAGCAATCGCCATCCTGAAAGCTGATTTGCCCCAAGTTGCGCTGCCCCTTACTCGACAGGGCAAAACAGCGATCCTTGGCGGCACCGGTGGTGCCAATGGCTTCCGCTAAACTATCGTGTGTCTTTAACTCCGCCCACTCGTGATAATCTAAACCCGCACGCTTTAGGCGCTTGTCGTCGAGCTCAAAACTAAAGGGCTTGACGAGGTGTAAGGTGCAGCCGGTATTTGCTGTTAGCCGGATAATATTGCCGGTGTTAGCGGGGATTTCGGGGCAAACAAGGATAATATGAAACACAATAATTTGAATTTAAAATACTAATAACTAGCACGTGCCAAGACTATCGCATGCACCCGCTTAACGCCGGCGGCTTTTAAAGCTTGGCTCGCACTATCCAGGGTGGCGCCACTGGTCATGATGTCGTCCACTAAAATCACCAAGGGCACCTCAAGGCGTGCTGAACAATAATACAGATCACGTACATTGAGCCGTCGTCCCACACTGTCTAAGGCTTTTTGCTCAATAGAGTGATGCCCTTGCGCTCGATGTAGGCTGTGGTGGTCAATGCGCCATGCATTTAGCCTAGCAAGTTCCTTGGCAATTTCTGATGCAGGATTATAACCCCTTTTTTTAAGGGATTGATTACTGGCGGGAAGGGGGATACATAAAGTTGCCGGTGGGATAGTAATGCCTTGCCGCTGTAAGCGTGCTTGTAAAAGCTTGGCAAATGGCTTAGCCAAAGCCAATTGACCAGAGTTTTTATAGCGTAAAACTAAGGACTTCATGGGTTGCACATAGTCAAAGGCAATGCTCAGTTTGTCATAGCGCGGTTTCAATAAATAGCAAGCCTCACAATAGTCTAAGCCCCTAAGCGCAAGATGACAGCGTGGACAATGATGCTGATGGCTGTCACTGGCGGTCAAAATATCCTCACTACATGCGGCACAAAAGCTGCCAGCAAGGCAGAGCTCCTGACACAGAGGGCAACGCCCACCAATATAAGGAATAATATTTTTAAACACTGCGCTGGGTCGCCGTAGCTGAGCTGTCATAATATCACTCAGATGTCGCATAGCATCCTCCTCCATGAGATGGGTAAACATCGCCAAAAGCCGATGGCTTCTTGTCGTTTTAACATCATCTGCGGTGGCTAGAGTATGATAGGATTAATTTGTCCGCTACAGATAGTTTTGTTATGTCTTCTACTCAGTCCCCAGCCGTTTTAGCGATTAATCATCAGCATGTACAACAGCAATTTGCGCGTCGCCAGTTGCTTGAACCGGCGCGTTTTTTACTTGATGAGGTGGCAGCGAGGATGCTGGATCGTTTGCAGTATATTAAGCAGCAGCCTACGGCAGTATTAGATGCGGGTTGTGGCCTAGGGCATGGGATAGAGGCTTTACAAAAGCGCTATCCCGAGGCGAAATTCACCGGTTTAGATAATCAAGCCCTATTTTTGGAAGCTGCCAAAGCGCGCTTTATGCCTAAGCAACAGAGCGTTAGAGGCTTTAAAAAGTTGTTGGCTAGGGTGGCTGCTTTAGGTGCTAATGCAGCTGAATCGTTTGTGCCCTCAGGCTTAGTGGACTTTGTTGAGGCAGATTTGGCAGCCAGTGGTTTAGAGCCAAATCGCTTTGATTTTATCTGGTCTAATTTGGCACTTCATTGGCATGCCAATCCACCGGCGGTATTTAAGGAGTGGTACCGACTATTAGAGGTTAATGGTTTATTAATGTTTTCTTGTTTCGGTCCAGCGACATTGCTGGAGCTGCGCCAAGCGCTGGAGGTGGCGGGCTGGCAGACCCGTACCATGGCCTTTGTGGATATGCATGATTTTGGTGATATGCTGATGGAAAGTGGCTTTATCGATCCGGTCATGGATCAGCAAATGATTACACTGACCTATAAAACGCCGCAAAAGCTGTTAGCCGATGTGCGTGCTTTGGGTGGTAATCCTAGTATTGGTAGACAGCCCGGATTGCTTAGCCGTGCGGCCTTAGCTCGTTTGCATCAGGCCTTAGAGCAACAACGTAAGGACGATGGTTTAATTCATCTGAGCTTTGAGCTGATTAATGGTCATGCCTGGCGTGGCGCTAGCTTGCACAGTGACGGTGTGGCGCATATTGCTATCAGCTCAATTGGTAGAAAGTAGCGCTTGTCTATGTATGCTGGCAGTTGGCGCCCATGTTAGGGCAGTGTTGAAATCTCTTCTGCCTTAACTTCACGGGCGAGTAGCTTAGCTACGCTTTCTAGCGAGTTTAGATCATCAAAGAGAATATCGCAGACTACCTCAGTGATCGGCATTTCGATGCCGAGACTGTTGGCGCGAGCGAGCGCAGCACGCGCACAACGCACGCCTTCAGCAGTTAAACCAGTGGCTAGAATCTCATCCAAACGTTGCCCCTTTGCCAGGGCTAGACCTACTTGGCGATTACGTGATAAATCACCTGTCGCCGTGAGTACGAGATCACCTAATCCGGTTAAGCCAGCAAAGGTCTCCGCTTGACCGCCCATGGCTAAACCAAGACGTCGAATTTCATAGAGACCGCGGGTGATCAGTGCAGCGCGCGCATTATTGCCTAGGGCTAAGCCGTCGCTGATACCACAGGCGAGGGCTATGACATTTTTCATAGCACCACCAACCTCAACGCCGATAATATCGTTACTGTAATACACACGCGTTTGCTTATGGTGGAGAGCCTGTATCACCCGCTCACCCACGATTCGGTCTTGACTGGCAACCGTCATCGCAACGGGTAGGCCTTGGGCTACTTCCTTAGCAAAGGTGGGACCTGATAAAACGCCGTTAGGCTGCGTAGAGTCGGGTGCGACAGCGGCAATCACTTCGTGCGGCAGCAAGGCAGAGTCTTCCTCAAAGCCCTTGCAGGTCCAAACATAAGGTACATGCTCAAGGCTAGCCTCTTTGAATAAAGGCAACCAGCTTTGAATACCTTGGCGCATTGCCTTGACGGGCAAAGCAAAAATAATTAAGGCGGAACCTGAGGTATTAGCCCCGATTCCCTGCTGTAAAAAAGCAATGGCCGTATTTTTATCGGCAGTGGCTTGGAGCGACGCCGGTAACCGGATGTCTTGTAGATAGGAGGGGTTATAAGCTTGCTGATTGATGTGTTCAGCTTGCTCCGCATGACGAGACCAGAGCAGTACCGGTCCCGTCTGTGCGGCGGCAATGGCTAGTGCGGTGCCCCAGCTACCTGCACCGATGACTAAGGTGTGGACAGGCGTGTTGCTTGGGGTGCTACTAGATAATTGCATACGTGCTTAAGAGGTAAGGGCCTAGTTAATGGTCGGATTGTCGTCCGTCGCCGTGTCACCGTTGGCTGCAGACTGTGCTGCCTCTTGGAGGCGTTGCTCATATAAAGCTTGGAAGTTAACCTCGGCCATATGAATAGACGGTAAGCCTGTGCGATTAATGGCATCCGCTAAGTTGGCACGTAAGTACGGGAAAATCATGGATGGGCAAACAATGCCAAGTAGCGGGTCAACCTGATCCTCAGGGATATTGGCGATCTCAAAAATGCCGGCTTGGGTGCCTTCAACTAAATACAAGACTTTGTCATTGATTTTAGTGGTGATGGTAGCACGTACAGTGGCTTCAAAAATCGTCTCGGCCAAGCGCTCAGCACCAATGTTTAAGCTGATATCAACGGCGGGTTGCTCTTGCTCTAAGAAAATGTGTGGCGCATTAGGCATCTCGAGGGATAGATCCTTGAGATAGCATCTTTGCATACCGAAACTCGGTTGTTGCGATTGCTGAGCTGCAGCGTCCTGATTTTGTGTGTTTTGCTCTTCGGCCATAATAAATAAATCCCAATAAGATAAAAAGGTTTAAAAAAGCGAATAAATTAAGCCAATAAGTCGGCTAGTTTACCCTCACGCTCTAAGGCTTGTAAATCATCACAACCGCCGATATGCTGGCCGTTAATAAAGATTTGTGGCACGGTCGTGCGACCGTTGGATCGCTCGATCATCTCAGCCCGCGCTTCGCGGTTGGTGTCGATGCTGATCTTTTCTAAATCGGTGACCTGATGTTCTTTAAGAATTTTTTCTGCGCGAGTGCAGTAAGGACAAGTGACCTTATAGTACATCGTAACTTGAGCCATTGTTTCCTCTTATAAGTTGAAAGTGTATGCGTATTATAGTGTTCAGAGAGCACTATTTGAGCTTTTTAGCGCCAGTGGGTTTTTTTAAGGGTAAATTCTCTTTGAGCCAAGAGACCAAACCACCACTGAGGTAGTGTACATCCTCAATACCCTCTTTTTTTAATAGATTGGCAGCAGCAGGCGCACGGCGTCCATCCTGATCAATCACGACCACAGCTTTGTCTTTAGCGAGGGTCGCAGCTCGCGCTTTTAGTTGATCCATGGGGATATGGATGGCGTTAGCGATGGTGCCTGCTTGATACTGCTCGCTGTCTCGTATATCAATAATCAGCGCTTTGCTATTGGTCATGGAGACGGTTTGAGCCGGTGAAAGACCCTTGCCGGCACGGCTATATTGAACAGCCAGTACAGCGCCAGACAAAAGCGCAGCAATAATAAATAAATAAGTGTTGTTAAAAGTAATAAATTCCACGTTTGCTACCTGACTCTGCCAAAATGGCGATATTAATAAGATTAATTTGTCGATTATAAAATAGCCTTAGCCACAATAAGCTAAGTTGGCTAAAATAGATGAAATTAATCATAGAAACGCTTTATTTATCAATCTAAGGATAGCAATCATTATGTATAAAATCGTTTTAATGCGCCATGGTCAAAGTCAGTGGAACCTAGAAAACCGTTTTACTGGTTGGGCGGATGTGGATTTGACGGAGGAGGGTCGAGCTCAAGCAAAGCAGGCTGGTGAGCTTTTAAAGCGGGAGGGTTATGTCTTTGATCAGGCCTATACCTCCTATTTAAAGCGTGCCATTCGCACCCTATGGATTGCCTTAGATAGCATGGATACGATGTATGTGCCCTATACGCCGAGTTGGCGTTTAAACGAGCGTCATTATGGGGCGCTGACTGGCCTGAATAAGGCTGAAACAGCGGCTAAATACGGTGATGAGCAAGTGCTCATCTGGCGTCGTGCTTTTGCGATTGGTCCTGAGCCTTTGTCTTTGGATGATGAGCGTCACCCACGCTTTGATAGTCGCTATGCGCAGATCCCAGCGGAGGAGTTGCCGGCAGCTGAGTGCCTCAAAGATACGATTGTGCGTGTTAAGCCACTGTGGGATGAGGAAATTGCCCCTGCCATTAAGAGCGGTAAGCGTATTTTGGTGACAGCGCATGGGAATAGCATTCGTGCCCTAATTAACTTATTTGACGAAATTTCCGAAGAGGATATTGTGCATTTAAATATCCCGACCGGTCAGCCGCTAGTGTATGAGTTAGATGAAAATCTTAAGGCAATTCGTCACTACTACCTAGGCGATCCAGAGGAAATTGCTAAGGCGATGGCTGAGGTGGCCGCTCAGGGTAAGGCGAAGTAGTTACCACAAGGCCGAGTGATTTTTAGTTTATATTTAAATGAATGGCTGTGGTACCGATAACACGTAATTCAATTCGAGCTAAGCAGATAAAAAGAGCGAGCAGAGCAGCAGTAGCTGCCTGTGCCGCTCTTTTTTTGGTCTGTTCTGCCTTGGCCAAGGTGGCAATAGCACAATCGCAATCACTTAGCGATTTAAGTCAACAGCAAAAATCGGCTGAAAGGCAGCGTGCCGAGCTGGAGAAAAGGATCGACTCCATCAAAAAAGCCATTCAGTCTCAGGAAACTGAGAAAAAGGATGTGGTGGATAGGCTTGGTCAATCCGAGCGCAATATCTCGCGCATTAATGCTGAGCTCGATCGCTTACAAGAGCAGCAGGATGAAACAGAGCATGAGATCGTCTTGTTGCGCCGACAAGCGGATGGTCAGCGCATACTGCTAGCGGAGCGGCAGGAGGATCTAGGGCAGCAGATTTATACCCAATACACTTCTGGTTTATCACCGTGGTCGGCGCTATTATCCGGTGGCGATGCTCAGAAAATCGGTCGTGATATGGGTTATTTAAGTTATGTGGCTAGAGCTCGGGCGCGTGCCGTCGAAGAGTTAAACCAGGCGTTATTAAGCCTGCAAAAAACCGAATCCGAGATTAAGGGGCGGCAGCAAAAGATTGAACGCCTAGCACAGCAAAGCTTAGCGAGTAAAAATGAATTAGAAAAAGAGCAGCAAAAGTATCAGGGTGAGTTGGCTAAGATTGAAAGCGATCTGAAGCGTCGTCGTGCCGAACAGGGGCGTCTTAAAGGCGATCAGCAGCGCTTGGATAGTCTTATTGGTGAGCTTGGTCGTACCATTACTCAACAAAGGGAGCTAGCACAACAAGCGGCCATAGAGCGTCAACGTCGCGCCTTAGCGCATCAGCAGCAGTTGGCGCAAGAACGTGAGGCACAAGCCAAGCGTGCAGCAGAGCAGGCTGCGCTCGCACAACAGCAGGCTGAACGTGCAGCAGCCTTGCGTGCCCAAGCTCAACAAAAGCAGCAAGAGGCCCTATCACAGCAGCGTTTAACTGAAATTCAGATTCGCGCCGTTGAAAATGATATTGCCCGTGCCATAGGTCCTGAGGCCTTAGATCAAGCCAAGCGTCGGATGACGGCGATGTTGAATCAGCGAGCGCAAAGTCAGCAGCAATTAGCCGCAGCCCGTCAGCAGCAGGAAAATGCCGAAATTGAAGCGGCCAAGGCGCGGCTAGCAAGAGAGCGAGCCTTAGAAGCACAACGCTTGGAAGCTCAAGCACGTGAGGATGAACGTAAGGCCAAAGCCCTGGCTGCCTCAACCACTGCCGGTATTCCCCAAGGTGCGCCTTGGCCCTTACGCGGCACGATACAGGGTAAATTTGGTCGTACCCGTCCTGATACGGGTGGGGTTTGGCGCGGTATTTTGATTCAGGCCAAGGCAGGGGCCCCGGTAAAAGCCGTTGCGGGTGGTACGGTGGTATTTGCGGACTGGATGCGCGGTTTTGGTAATTTAATCATCGTCGATCATGGTAATGACTATATGAGTGTCTATGGCTACAATCAGAGCTTATCGCTAAAGGTTGGTCAGACAGTGCGCTCTGGTCAAACCATCGCTCGTGCAGGTTCAACCGGTGGTCAAGTGGAGCCGGCTTTATATTTTGAAATTCGTCGCGGTACGCAGCCCATTGATCCCCTGCGGATGCTGGCAAAATAGCTTTTAAAAGCAAAGGTGCATCATGCTTTCTATTTCTAATCTTATCTCTAAGCAATCGCTTTCCAAGCAGTTTACGGCATTAGGCTCGGCGCTGTGTCTATTGGTTTTGCTGGCTTACACCTCGGTGGCTAGAGCGGATTCCTTGCAGGCGCAAAAGCAGGATCAACTCAGTCTTGAAGTGATCGAGCAGGTCCCTGTGATTGAAGCGATTCCCGAGTTAGACGATCGTTTGCCCTATGAGGAGTTGCGTCGCTTTGCCTCGGTCTTTGCCGCTATTAAAAATCGTTATGTTGAGCCCGTGGAAAATTCTAAATTGGTCGAGGCGGCCATTAATGGCATGATGGATAGTTTAGATCCGCACTCCAGTTATCTTAACGAAGAGGCTTTTACTAGTTTACAAGAGGCAACCGAGGGTGCTTTTGGTGGTTTGGGTATCGAGATTGAGGACAGAGCGAATAAGGAAATTGAAATTATCTCCCCGATTGAGGATAGTCCTGCAGCCAAAGCTGGTATTCGGCCCGGTGATGTAATTGTTAAGGTCGATGGCATGGCTGTCACTGAGATGCCTTTAGCTGAGGTGGTTAAAAAACTACGTGGGGAGCCGGGTTCAAGTATTGTGTTGACGGTGCGTCGTGGCGAGGAAATACTGGATTTTGAGATCGTTAGAGATTTAATTAAGGTGCAAAGTGTTCGTAGCAAAATGCTTGAGCGTGATATTGCTTATGTCCGAATTTCTCAGTTTCAAGAGCGCACGGTTGAGGATTTGGTGAAGCATCTCAATGACTTTAAAGTAGAACCTAAAGCATTGGTGCTTGATTTGCGTAATGATCCCGGTGGCTTATTAAATGCTGCGGTAGGTGTGGCTGGCGCCTTTATTGAACCTGAAAAGTTGGTTGTTTATACCAAAAGCCGTGGTGAGGTGAACTTACGTTATCGTGTGGTACCTAGCGACTATAGTTTAAATCATCGTGATCCGCTCAAGAACTTACCGACGTGGAGTCGCAAGATCCCAATGGTGCTACTAATTAACGTTGGTTCTGCCTCAGCTTCAGAGATTGTAGCGGGTGCCTTGCAGGATTATGAACGCGCCACGATTATGGGTAATCGCAGTTTCGGTAAAGGCTCTGTGCAGGTGGTGATGGCATTAGGTGATGACACTGGCGTTAAATTGACCATTGCACGTTATTACACTCCTAAGGACCGTTCTATTCAGGCCACTGGGATTGAGCCGGATATTGTGGTGACTGACACTGAAAAGGGTAATTTTTTCAGTGTACCGCGCGAGTCAGACTTAAAAGACCATTTAGTCGGCGATGAGGAAGTTGTGAGTTCGCAGCCAGCCGCTGAGGCGAGTGCCGAGTCCGCCGCTGCTAGTACCTCTGCAGATGAGGCGACAACTACCGTTGAAGAGGTTGATGCGATTGAGTCTGAGACGGCAGACGATGCTTCAGAGCTTGAGATGTATACTTTTGGTTCGGCTGAGGACTATCAGCTGCAGCAAGCAGTGAATTACTTGATTGGAGAGTATCTTGAGTCAGCTGAATGATGAGCAGTTGTTACGCTATGCCCGTCATATTATGCTGGACGGCTTTGGTTTTGAGGGCCAAGAGCGTTTAATCAATAGCCGTATCCTGATGGTGGGAGCGGGTGGCCTGGGCGCACCGGCGCTCATGTATTTAGTAGCCGCCGGTGTGGGCACCATTCATTTGGTGGACGATGATACGGTTGAATTAAGCAATCTGCAGCGCCAAATTGTGCACACCAATGAGCGGATCGCTATGCCTAAAGTGGCGTCGGCTAAATTGATGGCGCAAGCGCTAAATCCCGAGGTGGAGCTTATCCCCCATCATGGGCGTCTCAATGATGAGCAGCTCGATGCGCTAATGCAACAAGTCGATTTGGTGCTTGAATGTACCGATAACTTTGCTACGCGCCAGCAACTAAATCGCATGTGTTTCAAGCATCGTGTACCCATGGTATCAGCGGCAGCAATTCGCTTTGATGGACAGGTGACGGTGTTTGATTTTAGGGATGAAAAAAGCCCATGCTACGCCTGTCAATATGATCCCAGTGAGAATTTACAACCCGATAACTGCGCTACTTTAGGTGTGCTATCCACGGTGGTGGGGAGTATCGGTATGATGCAGGCACATGAGGCGCTAAAGCTTTTGTTGGGAATAGGTCAGTCCCTGCAGGGGCGTTTATTGATGTTTGATGGGCGCAATACCCGTTGGCATGAGTTTAAACTCAGTAAAAACCCACAGTGTCGTGTTTGTGCCAACACATCGCGATAAAGTCTAGTTTAGGGCTTCTCTAACGTGGCTAGTGAGCCGATGAGAGAAAAGCCCTTGTTACTTATAAATTTAGCTTAGGAAGCAGCTAGTGTTTTGCTATTGCTCGCTTTCGACTTGGCTAGGCATTTGCTCACTAGTGTCCTCAACCTCGTTCGTTGGCGCCATGGTAGCAAGGCGGTCTTTCTTAGGTTGAAGCTGAAATTCCGCATAGAGTGGGGTATTAAATTCCACCGTAAAGCTGCGTAACTCATCACGTCTGAATACATGTACTAGTGCTTTTTGCTTGCTTTGGTAGCGACTTAAAAGCTCTTCCAGATTGCTAGCATTTACGCGTAAGCCATCAATGGCCACCAGCACGTCACCGGCCGATAAGCCACCCTGATGTGCCGCGCCATGTTGCATTACACTTTGGATCATACATTGACCCTCACGATTGGCCGTGCGAATATCCAAGCTCACCGCTGCGTTGCTTTTCTTAGTTAGCGTCGTTAGTTTAAGCCCTTCGGCCTCGAGCAATGCTTTTAGTGGGAGCTTTTTCGTGCCATAAACATAGCGTTCAAGGAAATTGAGTAGTTCATCTTGACTGATGCCAGTGGCTTGATGCAGGACCTCGGGAACATCCGCCTCACGTAAACCCAGTTGACTGCCTAAATAGAAGTTTTTGCCAAAATGTGTCCACAAGTAGCGCATCACATCATCAAGTGATTTTTCATGCTCAGTCTTTTGACGTATAAATAAGTCCAAACAAAGCGCGACCAGTGAGCCCTTGGTGTAATAACTGACAATCTGGTTACGGGCATTTTCATCCTGTTGATAGAACTTAGTCCACGCATCAAAAGAGCTTTCAGCCACACTTTGTTTAATCCGTCCGGAGTCATTGTTAACCCGACTAATGGTCTCTGCTACTAAGTCAAAATACTGTTGCTCGCTGATTAAACCACTACGCAACAACATCAAATCATCATAGTAGGAGGTAAAGCCTTCAAAAATCCATAATAGGGAGGTAGGGGTGGCTCTATCTAGGCGATAGGGCGCAAATACCGCAGGTTTAATGCGTTTTATATTCCAACTGTGGAAGTACTCGTGACTGACTAAACCCAAGAACTCACGATATTCCTTGGACTGTTCGCTCTGACCAATGACCGGTAAGGATTTACGCGAACAGATTAAGGCAGTGCTATTGCGATGCTCAAGACCGCCATAATCATTGCCGGTGACCGTGGTTAAGAAAACATAGCGTGCACCATGATCGCCAAAGGGAGGGGTGTTGCTCTCAGGTTCAAATAGGCGGATTTGTGCCTCGCAAATTTTAGCCGTATCGGCCGCAATTCGCTCAAAGTCAATATTGGGTAAAATACCAGTAAAGACCATGTCGTGGACAATACCGGCCACCACAAAGCTAATGACCTTAGGGCGACCCATTTCGACCGGGTGATCGATTAAATCATCATAATCCTTGGCGCGGTAAAAACCAAAGCGCGTATGTGCTGCCGCTTTAGGGTGACCCTCAGCCGGCGGTAGACTGGTATAAACACGCCATTTGCTACTTTGTTTGGGCGCTTTAATCTCCACTAAACAAGGTAAATGCTCCTGTCCATGGACTTTAAGAAAGACACTGGTGCCATTAAAAAAGCCGTGCGTTTCATCAAGATGCGCCTTACGTACCGATAAATCCCAAGCGTAAACGGTGTAGTCAATTTGAATCGGACCAGTTCGTACCGCCTCAATTTTCCATGTGTGATTATCCAGATGGGTAATACTCAAAGGATAGTTATTATGCGTGGCGCGCAAGGTCTCAATATGCTTAGAAAAATCGCGAATCATATAACTACCAGGGATCCAACGTGGGAGGCTGACAATTTGACCCGCAGGGTTAGGTTCGGCAATGGTCAGTGAGACTTTAAAACGGTGACCGCTTAAATCATCTGAGGTAATGCGATAAAAAACTTTATCGTCAAACATTTTATTATTCATCTATGTAATGCCTTTAGTTCTGATAAAATCCATGAGTTCTTAAATTCTTGACAGCTTTTTGAAAGTTTTGCAAATCAAAAGCGTTGTGGCGTATGTTTAGTACTTCTTTAGTATTATAAACAAGCTCTGAGCAGGGATTTATTCAGCATGATGATTGCACATATTTTTACTGATGGGCTTGTGAAGCTTAGGCGCTGAGCGTTTAAATTGACAGCATATTAAGCTGATACGGCACTGCAACAAAATATGTAACTGGCACATCAGCTGAATGTGACAAGTAGTAAAAAAAAGGTTATACTTAGGGCGCTATGGATCAGGAGCAATTTGAAGCGATAAGCTTAACCCCAGAGCAAAGGCGGCGCATGAGTGCGGCAGCCGTTCGGGGGCTACTAAATACAGTGCTTGCTCAGCTGGTAGCATTGCTGATAGCTACGCTAATTACATTGCTTGTATCGACAACTTGGGCGGCGCTATCAATCATTGCAGGCGGTATGACCTATTTGATTCCGACTGCTTTATTTGTCTTGCACTTGGTGTTAAGGCTGTTATCGCAAAAACCGGCCACGGCCACGATGTTTTTAGTGGGTGAGGCGATTAAAATCGGTGTTGCGATGATCTTAATGGTATTCGTCATTAAGGTATTTGGTACGAATTTAGTATGGCCGGCGTTTTTTGTTGGCTTATTAGTAGTTTTAAAGGCATACGTATTACTTTTAGTCTTTAAAAAGCTATAGTGCTAAGCCGTTTGGGCGGTAGCTTCTGATAGCCAGGCTAGAGTAGTAGATTTGATTAGTTGTTACTCTCTTGATTTAGTTATGTTGATTAAGAGGGTGGTTCATACGGAGATTGGAGCAAAATGGATGCTTCTTTAGTTAAACCATCACCACAGCAGTATTACATTCAGCACCATTTGGAGCATTTTAGTAATAAGCCACAGGAATCGATCGCTGATTTTAGTGTCATTAACTTTGACTCTATTTTCTGGGCTGTGTTAGTAGGTGTTATCGGTCTTTTCTTCTTGTACAAAGCTGCTAAAAACGCTACCTCTGGTGTACCGTGTCGCTTCCAAATGGCCGTTGAGATGTTGGTCGGTATGGTTGATGAGCAGGCTAAAAGTATCGTGCACAATGCCACTTCGCGTAAGTTTGTTGCGCCATTAGCGCTAACAATCTTCGTCTGGGTGACCTTGATGAATGCCCTCGATTTATTGCCAATTGATTTGATGCCATCTATCTACTCATGGACTGGTTTGGCGGGCACGGCTGAGAATCACGGTGTGCTTTATTACCACCGTATTTTACCGACGGCTGACCTTAATATGACTTTAGGTATGTCAATCACCGTGTTATTAATTTCTTTGTACTACGGTGTGAAGATCAAAAATCCTGGCGGTTTTATTAAGAGTTTATTTACTGCACCTTTCGGTGCGGAGAGTGTGGTTGCTAAGGTTTTATTAGCACCAGCTAACTTGCTATTAAATATTATTGAGTACTTTGCTAAAACCGTATCACTAGGTATGCGACTTTTTGCAACGATGTATGCCGGTGAGTTAGTGTTCATGCTGATTGCGCTGATGGGTGCAGCATGGAGTGGCTTTAATGCCTTAAGTATCGGTTTAGGAATCGGTCATATTTTAGCTGGTTCGGCTTGGGCGATTTTCCACATTTTAATTATCTTATTACAAGCATTTATCTTTATGATGTTGACTCTCGTGTACGTTGGTCAGGCGCATGAAGATCACTAGAATTTAGTTGGCTGAAATGGTCTTAGTGTATGTTTTCAGTCAACTAAGTAGCAGATTTTGAGTGGCATCTCGTTCATCAGAATCTGTTTAATTTTATAAATTAATTTATCCATCTTTTAACTATTGGTTCATTACCACAAGGAGTTGTCATGGAAGTTGCAGGTTTAGTAGCTCTTGCTTGCGCATTTATTATTGGTTTAGGTGCTATCGGTGCGTGTTTAGGTATCGGTATGATGGGTGGTAAATACCTAGAAGCATCTGCTCGTCAGCCTGAGTTGATGAACGCTTTGCAAACCAAAATGTTCTTATTAGCCGGCCTTATCGATGCTGCCTACTTAATCGGCGTTGGTATTGCTATGTTATTCGCTTTTGCTAACCCATTCGTCTAAGCGATAGATTTAACACCATCGCTTGATGGTTTGTGAACTGGATGGATTGGTGCAGGGCTGTTGAGTCAGTCTCTGCATCCAAAAATTCAGTATAGTTTTGGATAGGTAGTGCATAGTGCAAGACCTTAATTAGCAAAAGGGAAACGACCGTGAATTTAAATGCGACGCTCTTTTTCCAGGTAATCGTTTTCTTAGTATTAGTGTGGTTCACTATGAAGTTTATTTGGCCACCACTAATCAAAGCAATTGACGATCGCCGACAGAAGATAGCCGATGGTCTAGCGGCTGCTGACAAGGGTAAGGCTGATTTAGCTCAAGCCCAGAGTCGTATCGCCGAAATCGAAAATGCAGCAAAGACCGAGAATCAAACAAGATTTGCTGAAGCTGAAAAACGCGCTGCCTCAATCGTTGAAGCCGCTCGTGAAGAGGCTGAGCAAGAACGTGCCCGCATCATTGCCCAGGCCAAACAGGACGCTGTTCTTGAGGTAACACGTTTACGTGATGAGTTACGTGACGAAGTTGCAACATTAGCAGTACAAGGTGCTGAGCAGATTCTTCGCCGTGAAGTGGATGCGAAAACACATGCCGAGTTGCTCGATCAACTGAAGGCACAGCTTTAATTTGGGATTGCTATGGCTGAACTTTCAACTATTGCCCGTCCTTACGCAAGCGCTGCATTTGCAGCGGCAAAGGACAGTCAAGTCGGATTAGAGACTTGGGCTAAGGCTGTAAAACAATTGTCAGAAATAGTTTCTGTCGCTGAAGTCAAGGAGCTTTTATCAAATCCTAAAGCGAGCGAAGCTGACAGCTTGGCTATTTTTGACACACTATTGCCTGATATGCCTGCTGATGTTAAGAATTTTGTTCAATTAGTAGTGGAAAACGATCGCTGGGCAGTATTGCCAGAGATTGCTGAACAATTTATTCAACTTAAAAATAAGCATGATGGCAAGGCGATCGCCCAAATTACGAGCGCTTTTGAGTTAACTCAAGAACAATTAAAAGATTTGCTTGCAAGTCTTGAAAAGAAATTTAGCGTATCTCTAGAACCCGAGGTGAAGGTTGATCCAGCCTTAATTGGTGGGGTACGAGTGATCGTGGGTGATCAAGTTTTAGATACTTCGGTGCAAGCGCAAATTACACGTTTGCACGATAAGTTGGTTGCTGAATAAGCGCCATAACTATAGGATTTCAGGAGTCTGATTATGCAACTCAATCCGTCAGAGATCAGCGAATTACTAAAGAGCCGAATTGAGGGTCTAGGTACTTCTGCCGATGTCCGTACGCAGGGTACGGTAGTATCCGTAACCGACGGTATTACTCGCATCCACGGTTTATCCGATGTGATGCAGGGCGAAATGCTCGAATTTCCCAACAATGTTTTCGGTTTGGCGCTAAACCTAGAGCGTGATTCAGTTGGTGCGGTGATTTTAGGTGATTACACCAGCGTTTCCGAGGGTGATCTGGTTAAAACAACTGGTCGTATTCTTGAGGTACCTGTTGGTCCAGAATTATGTGGCCGTGTGGTTGACACCCTAGGTAATCCAATTGATGGTAAAGGCCCGATTAACACGACTCAAACAGACGTTATTGAGAAGGTTGCTCCGGGCGTAATTGCACGTCAATCCGTATCTGAGCCTTTACAAACAGGTTCTAAAGCGATTGACTCAATGGTACCTATCGGTCGCGGTCAGCGTGAGTTAATTATTGGTGACCGTCAGGTAGGTAAAACAGCGGTTGCTGTGGATGCCATTATTAACCAAAAAGGCCAAAACGTAATTTGTGTATACGTGGCTGTTGGTCAAAAAGCATCTACCGTAAACAATATTGTTCGTAAACTTGAAGAAACAGGTGCTTTAGAGTACACCATCGTGGTGGCTGCTAACGCCTCTGACTCCGCTGCTATGCAGTACTTAGCCCCTTATGCCGGTTGTACAATGGGTGAGTACTTCCGTGACCGTGGTCAGGATGCCTTAATTGTTTATGATGACTTAACTAAGCAGGCTTGGGCATATCGTCAAGTATCGTTATTATTACGTCGTCCACCGGGTCGTGAGGCTTATCCTGGTGACGTATTCTACTTACACTCTCGTTTACTTGAGCGTGCTGCACGTGTAAATGCTGATTACGTAGAAAAATTCACTAATGGTGAGGTTAAGGGTAAAACCGGTTCATTAACTGCCTTACCGATTATTGAAACTCAAGCGGGTGACGTTTCTGCTTTCGTACCAACCAACGTTATTTCAATTACTGACGGTCAGATCTTCCTTGAAACTGACTTATTTAACGCTGGTATTCGTCCTGCAATTAACGCAGGTATTTCGGTATCGCGTGTGGGTGGCGCAGCTCAAACTAAGGTGATTAAGAGCTTATCAGGCGGTATTCGTACTGACTTGGCACAGTATCGTGAGTTGGCTGCCTTTGCGCAGTTCGCTTCTGACCTTGACGAAGCAACTCGTCGTCAGCTAGAGCGCGGTGAGCGTGTGGTTGAGTTATTGAAGCAGCCACAATACACTCCTTACAAAGTTTGGGAAATGGCGGTTTCGCTATTTGCGGTTAACAACGGTTATTTAGACGATGTAGAAGTTGCACAAATTCTACCATTTGAAAAAGCGCTTAAAGAGTACTTGAAGTCTAACAATGCCGATTTAATTGATCGCATTGAATCAACTAAGCAGTTGAGCAAAGAAGACGAGGCTGCACTGAAAGATGCCATCGCAGCTTTCAAAAAGTCTTACGCTTAATAAGGTGATTTAGCACAGTCAGACCGGGCTGAATCAGGTCTGACTGAGGTCTAATTCTAATAGGAATTTAATATGGCTGGAATTAAAGAAATCCGTACTAAGATTTTGAGCGTACAAAATACGAGCAAAATCACTAAGGCCATGGAGATGGTAGCTGCGTCCAAGATGCGTAAAGCACAGGATCGTATGCGTGCCGGTCGTCCTTATGCCAAAAAAGTACGTGATATTGCCAGACACTTGATGTTGACAACATCTGACTACTCAAATCCTTACCTCGAAGCTAGAAAGGAGGTAAAAAATGTGGGTCTAGTGTTGATTACAACGGACAAGGGTCTTTGTGGCGGATTAAATACCAATATTACGCGTTTAGCCTTAAATCGTCTGCAAGAGTTCAAATCTCAGAATGTCGGTGTTCAGGCAACCGCTTTGGGCTCAAAGGGCTTATCATTTTTAAGCCGTTTAGGTGCCAATATCGTTTCACAACAAACACAATTAGGTGATGTGCCAAATATGGAAAGCCTAATTGGTGCACTAAAAGTGCAGTTGGACGACTATAAAGAGGGCAAGATTGACGCACTTTATGTAGCGACAACAATTTTCGTGAATACGATGAAGCAGGAGCCGGCATTTATTCGTTTATTGCCATTGCCGTCTAACCTAGAGGATCCCTACACCACTTCTTACGATGATAAGTTCGAAGAAGGGGAGAGCGGTTTATCTTCTCATGGCTGGGATTACATCTTCGAGCCGAATGTTAGCAGCGTAATTGATGATCTTCTACAGCGTTATGTTGAGAGTTTGGTCTATCAATTTGTTGCGGAAAATATGGCATCAGAGCAGTCAGCGCGTATGGTAGCGATGAAGGCTGCATCGGATAACGCTAAAAAGGTTATTGGTGAATTGCAACTTGTCTATAACAAAACACGTCAAGCAGCAATTACAAAAGAAATTTCAGAAATTGTGGGGGGTGCTGCTGCCGTTTAATGCTCAGCATACGAGTGTTAAATGAAGTAGTAACTTTCAATCGTTATAAAGGTAAGGATACAACATGAGTAACGGTACAATTGTTCAGTGCATCGGCGCAGTAGTGGACGTACAGTTCCCGCGCGACAATATGCCTAAGATTTACGAGGCATTAAAGGTGGCTGAAGATAGCAGCAATAAGTTTGTTGAAGCAGGCTTAACTTTAGAAGTACAGCAGCAATTGGGCGACGGTGTTGTTCGTACCATTGCTTTAGGTTCAAGTGACGGTTTAAGCCGCGGTTTAGCGGTTGAGCGTACGCACTCTGGTATTGCTGTACCAGTCGGTGAGGGTACCTTAGGTCGCATTATGGACGTATTGGGTCGTCCGATTGATGAAGCGGGTCCGATTGAACACGACGAAAAACGTGTAATTCACCAGCCTGCACCTAAGTTTGACGAGTTATCTCCATCAGTTGAGCTATTAGAAACCGGGATTAAGGTTATTGACTTAATCTGCCCATTCGCCAAGGGTGGTAAGGTTGGTCTGTTCGGTGGTGCCGGTGTAGGTAAAACCGTTAACATGATGGAATTAATTAACAACATCGCTAAGCAGCACTCTGGTTTATCTGTGTTTGCTGGTGTTGGTGAGCGTACTCGTGAGGGTAATGACTTCTACCACGAGATGGAAGAGTCTAACGTTCTTGATAAAGTAGCAATGGTATTCGGTCAGATGAACGAACCACCAGGTAACCGTTTACGCGTGGCACTGACCGGTCTAACCATGGCCGAGCGTTTCCGTGATGAGGGTCGTGATATCCTATTCTTCGTGGATAACATCTATCGTTATACCCTAGCTGGTACTGAGGTATCTGCACTTCTAGGTCGTATGCCTTCAGCGGTAGGTTATCAGCCGACACTTGCTGAGGAGATGGGTGTACTACAAGAGCGTATTACCTCAACTAAGACCGGTTCGATTACCTCAATTCAAGCGGTATACGTACCAGCGGATGACTTGACTGACCCGTCACCTGCGACTACGTTCCAGCACTTAGACTCTACTGTTGTATTGTCTCGTGATATTGCCTCTTTAGGTATTTATCCTGCGGTTGACCCATTAGACTCAACCAGCCGTCAGCTCGATCCTCAGATCGTTGGTGAGGAGCACTACAATGTAGCTCAGTCAGTACAGCATACATTACAGCGCTACAAGGAATTACGCGATATTATTGCGATTCTTGGTATGGATGAGTTGTCGCCTGAAGATAAGCAAGTGGTTGCACGTGCTCGTAAGATTCAGCGTTTCCTATCTCAGCCGTTCCACGTAGCTGAAGTATTTACCGGTTCACCTGGTAAGTATGTACCATTAGCTGAAACGATTCGTGGTTTCAAGATGATTGTTTCTGGTGAGTGTGATGCACTACCTGAGCAGGCATTCTACATGGTTGGTTCGATTGACGAAGCTTTCGAAAAAGCCAAAACCCTTAAATAAGGAATTGTCATGGCAGTTCTGAAACTCGATGTAGTGAGTGCGGAAAAGTCATTGTACTCGGGCACGGTCAAGATGGTCGTGCTTCCGGGTGAAGCGGGTGAGCTGGGTGTACTGCCTGGTCACACCCCTTTGATTACCCGTATTCGTCCAGGTACCGTTAGAATCACGCGCGAAGATGACTCACAAGAGGTGGTGTTCGTTGCTGGTGGTATTCTAGAGGTACAGCCTTATGCAGTGACTGTGTTGGCCGATGTGGCAGTTCGTCTAGAGGAACTAGATGCAGCCAAAGCTGAAGAGTCTCGTAAGAAAGCCCAAGAAACGCTTAAAAACGCTGCTTCGCCACAAGAGGCGGCAGCAATTGAAGCTGAACTTGCTTTATTACAAGCACAAGTGGTTGCCATCCAGCGCTACCGAGATCTCAAATCTCATCACTAAGATGGATAGTATAAAAACCCCGTTAAAATCAGCCATAGCCCATGTTTTAACGGGGTTTTTTGTTTGCTTTAGTTTTTTAGCAAACTAGGCTCTGATGCCCTCAGCTTGTAGTGCCTTTTGTAATGGTTCAAACTGCGCCACACGCTCGTAGTAGGCTTGCAGATTTTCTAATTGGCTGAGGTCTAATTTGACCAACTTGGCCCATCGCAGGGTCACAAATAAATAAATATCCGCAATACAAATCTGATCGATTAAGTACTCACGATTGGCTAAGTGCTCATCGGCAATTTTATAGCTTTTGATTAGGGATTGCTCGGCAGCTTTATTAACCCGCTCGTGCAGTGCTTGGTCGCCATCAATAAAGCCTGGGGTAGAGAAAAAAGGAACAAATTGCTTATGTATGTCGGAGTTCGCATAGGCTAACCAACGATAAGCTAAGGCCCGCTGCTGCAAATTGTTTTTTGCACCAAATAGCTCGGCATCAGGAAATTTTCCATCCAAATAGGTGAGAATCGCAATATTTTGCGTGATTGTAAAATCACCATCCTCCAAGGTAGGCACTGAGCCGGCCGGATTTTTGGCTAAGTATTCAGGCGACTTTAAATAGTCCCGTGGTGTCTGATATGCCTCGAAATCTACGCCTAGCCAATACAATGCGGTGTGCGGTACGACTGAGCAAGAACCCTGTAAATAATAAAGTTTCATAAAGCATTCACTCCTTAGTTAAGATCATTTGTTCTAATAATGTAATCTACTTCAAAAAATTTTGCCATGCAGATCAGGTGAGTAATATGCTTTAACCATTACTAGAAAAATCGTAGCTCACGTTCCGTCACAATTCCATCGAGTAATTTATCATGCGCTAATGCCTCATAATCGCCTGGTAAGCGCGCATCCGACCACACTGCGCCGAGTAGTATAGGGGACTGTTCCTGTGCTTCCCAAGCGGCAATGGTGCGATCGTAGTAGCCACCGCCATAGCCTAAGCGCTCACCCTGTTCCCCATAACCCAGCATGGGCAACAACACAATATCGGGGGTATTGGCGATTTCTTTGGCTTCTGGCTCCAGGATGCCAAAATGACCCGTAACCAAGGGGGCACCCGGGTCCCAGTAAAAGAATTGTAAGGCTGCGTTTTTTTCTACAATTTTGGGTAGCACAATTTCATGCCCCATGGCATAGAGCTCATCTAGTAAATCCCGGATATCAGGTTCCTGCCGAAATGGCCAATAAGCGGCAATCACTAGTCCCTGACGGCGTATTTTATGACGCGCGGGGAGGATCTTTAGGGCATCAAAGTCGTGTTGCGCTTGTGTCTCGTATTCTAAGCTGTTAAGCCAACCCATAAAATGCTCGCTCAGCGCCTTGGAGCGTGCTTGATATGCCACTTCGCTCAGTTGCATGCGTTGATTCAATAACTTAGATCGTATGGATTGATAGTAGTTTGTGTTATTCTGCTGCATAGACTATTTAATAATTGGCACACTGCCATCTGATGCGTGGAGCAACCATGACTCAAAAATCATTATCACCTTATTGGAAGTATACACTGCTGGCAGGTATTTTGGCCTCCGCCTTATTTGTGGTGAGCGGATGCAGTTCGACAGCTCAATCACAATCCGCTTTAACGACAGGCGCTGTAGATGAAGAAGCGGAGCTAAGCGCAGCGGAGATTGAAGCACAACAAACACGTTCACGCCTGCCTGAGCGCGATTTAAAGCCAGTTGATGCTGCCGCTAGAGCAGCAGTGGCCAATGCCTACCTGGCTTTGCAGAATCGCCAGTGGGAGCTGTTACCGAGTTTTGCTCATGCAGCCAAAGCGGATCATGAGCTTGGTGCTTATCCGCAATATTGGTTTTTACGCAATCATCTCAATCGTAGCAGCACGTTAGCTGCTTTGGATACGGCTGCCTTAGACCAGTTTATCAAAGCGCACCCTCACAGCTATATGGCTGAGCGCCTTAAGGCAGAATGGATTATCAAGGCTGCGGCTTTGGGTGACTATCAAACGGCAGCAGCCTTGGGACCGGTAAACGTAAGTTTGAGCCAAGCTGAATGCGCCTCTATCCAAAGTCACGCCATGACAGGTCAGCGCGTTGGGATTCGCGAGGCTTTAGCAACTTTTAAACCGGGCGAGTCTTGTTGGGCGATGTTAGAAACTTTGAATCGTCAAGGGCGTTTGAGCTTTGAGCAATTACAGCCAGCCTTGAGAGCGGCAGTAGAATATGATAATAAAAACGCTGCGGCCCGTTATGCGGCACTGGTTTTTTCACCGGCACAGCTAGCACAGTATCGTGCCATTATGGCCGATCCGCGCGCTTGGATAAGTCGCCAATCCGGTGCTGCCGCCTCGCCACTGGAGGCGGAATTGCGTGCCATTGCTTTTAGTCGCTTAGCACGTCAGGATCGTGAGCAAGGCATTCAGCTGTTAAATGCCACTAATCTGCTCAGTAAACAGGATAAGCAATGGGCTTATGCTCAGTTTGGATTAGTCTCAGCCCTCAATCTGGAGGATCGCTCGGATCGCTGGTATCGGCAGTCGGAGGATGTGGCCTTAAGCGATTACAATGCGGCTTGGCGGGTTCGTGCTGCCTTACGTCAGCCTACAGTTGATTGGCGCCGTGTGAAAGACACCATCGAGATGATGAACAAGGAGCAGCAAAAAGAGACGGCTTGGGTCTATTGGCATTCACGTGCTTTGGCGGCCCTGGGTCAGACGGCAGCGGCGCATACGGGCTATCAGAGTTTATTAAGTCACTATGATTTTTATGGTCAATTGGCCCGTGAGGCCTTGGGGCAGCAGATCACTTGGCCAGAGCAAGCAGCGCCGGTCACGGCGGCCGAATTAGCGGCGATTAAGCGCAATAGCGGCTTGCAAAATGCGGTAGCACTTCTAGGGATTGGGGCGCGTGAGTATGCGGTGGTGGAGTGGAATCATGCCATTCGTGGTCTTAACGATAGGCAGTTAATGGCAGCTGCTGAGTGGGCCAAGCAAGTGGGCTTTTATGATCGCGCGATTAATACCTCCTTACTGACAAAGCACAGTGTGAACTTTGAGCAACGCTATGTGGCTCCCTTTGATGGGCGAGTGACTGCGCAAGCTCGTCGGGTTGGGGTATCACCAGCCTGGGTGTATGGCTTAATTCGTCAGGAGTCGCGCTTTGTACCGGTGGCTCGTTCTGGTGTCGGTGCCTCTGGTTTGATGCAGCTGATGCCGGGTACGGCGCAATTAGTGGCGCGTAAGCTGGGGGTTCAAAATTATAATCACAGCATGATTAACGATTTCGATACCAATACCTTATTTGGTACGACCTACCTTAAGGATATTTTAGATAAGCAGGCAGGTTCTGAAGTCTTGGCCACTGCGGGTTATAACGCAGGTCCGAACCGTGCCGTACGTTGGCGTAATAGCCTGACACAGCCAGTAGAGGGGGCGATTTTTGCGGAAACGATCCCCTTTACCGAAACTCGCTTATATGTGAAGCATGTATTGTCTAATGCTGTTTGGTACGATATTAAGTTTAATCACGGTAGACCTGCCTCGCTCACGCAGCGTTTGGGTACCATTCATCCCTAGTAGCTAAGGATGTCTAAGCAGTCGATTCGTAGTAACAAGCTAGACCCCACAGCCATTTATGCGGTGGGTGGGGCGGTGCGTGACCGCTTATTAGGTCTACCTGCGGGTGATTATGATTGGGTGGTAGTGGGCGCTACCCCTGAACAAATGGTGGCGAATGGCTACCTACCCGTGGGTGGTGATTTTCCCGTGTTTTTACACCCTAGCACCCATGAAGAATACGCCTTAGCCCGCACTGAACGTAAGTCTGGTCGAGGTTATCAAGGCTTTACCTTTTATACTGGCAGTGATGTTAGTTTGGAACAGGACTTATTGCGGCGTGATCTGACGGTCAATGCCATGGCCTTGAGTCAAGCGGGCCAGCGTTATTTGGCGCAACTAAGCGATGAGTTGGGAGAAGCGCAGCTTAATACCTTATTGCAAAGCGGTGCCTTAGACCAACGACTCAGTGCGGGGAGTCCACCGTTTTTAAGCGATCCCTTTGGTGGTTTACAGGATCTACGACAAAAGGTTTTTCGGCATGTCAGTGAGGCCTTTATTGAGGATCCTGTTCGTATTTTACGTTTGGCACGTTTTTTGGCGCGTTTTGAGGACTTTAGGGTAGCCCCTGAAACCTTGAGTTACTGTCAAACAATGGTGGACAATGGCGAAGTAGACCATTTGGTGGCCGAGCGTGTGTGGCAGGAGTTATCACGCGCTTTGATGCAGCCCGCACCCTACCGTACGTTCCGGTTTTTAGCAGAGATTGCGGCCTTGGAGCGTGTGTTACCAGGCTTTGTTTGGGATAGGGAGGCAGCTGAATTGCTACATTTAGTAGCTAACAGCGAGCTCAGTTTAGCCTTTAGCTATGGTTTGATCTTTTATCGTGTGGCCGATATTAGGGCGTTTTCGCAGCGCTTGAGAGCGCCTCATGTCTGTCAAGAAGCGGCGCAGTTAATTGCCCAATGGGTGCAAGCTATGCAGCAGTATCCTTTGAGCACTGACACACCACCTGAGCAATTGTTGCAGGCGATATTAGCTACCGATCCGCTTAGAAAACCTGAGCGTTTTGAGGAGTTACTGCAGAGCTATGCCTTGTTATTGCGCTTCAAAGGGCTGTCGGTCGAACAAATTGAGGCGGAACTGAGTCAATGGCGAGTTCTTCTTGCCGCTGTGCAAGGGGTTGACGCGGGCGCGATCGCTAAAGCTTGTGCGGCAGAGGGGCGACCAATTAAAGAGGCAATTTATAGTGCACGTCTAAGGGCATTGGAACAGGTCCGTTGTGCTTAGCATTGCGTTGAATCGAGTCTAAGCGAGTAGCTGCTTAGTGATTTTTTCTCCAAAGAAAAACACAAAGAGGCCGATGGAGCTAATGAGTGCGCCCAGGATACGCCATATATCCACTGGTCTAGTCGGCATGCCGATTAAACCGAAATGATCCACCACAATTGCCACCATAATTTGGGTAAAAACCACCACAAAGAGAAAATTACTTAAACCTATTTTTAAGGGTAAAAAGGCGCTACAGAAGACCATAAAGGCACCCAGTAAGCCACCGGAAAACTTCCATAAAGGTTGTTGTCCGAGGGTAGGCGTCAGGGGGCTGAAGTCAGCACGAAATAAGCAGATAATAAAGAGGGTGATGGTACCCACGGAAAAAGAGATGAGGGCTGCCAATAAAGGTTGCCCTAATAAATCCTGACCCAGTCTAGAGTTGATAGGTGCTTGCAGTGCAATGGCGATGGCCGCAGTAAAGGCCAAAAGATAGTATAAAAGCATAGATTTCTCGTCTGATAGTACTGGGCCTCAATCGCTTAAGCTTCGCTCCTCATTACAACTGCGAGCGACGATCGGCGTGGCTAAAGCCAATGGGGCAAAAACCTTGCAGCTCTTTGCTAAGTATCATCACTTTAAAGAGCTCACCCATTTCCGATTCGGAGAGCAGCTTTTGCACCGGACCGATATGTAAAGCATAGTTTTCAACATCCTCTGGATCCAGCGTGGATAATAAATCCAACATACCACAATTGATGAGGAAATTGGCTTGTGAGGTGTAGCCAGCTAGCTCTAAACCGGCTTTGAAAGCTTCATCAGCGATTGCTGAAAAGTCCACATGAGCGGTAATGTCCTGAATGCCCGGTAAGGACAGTACATCCGGGTGCGCATGATGGCGGAAATGACACATTAAGGTGCCCTGAGCACGCTGGGGATGGTAGTACTCAGCGGCAGGGAAACCGTAGTCAATAATGATGGCTGCGCCTTGCTTTAGCCACTCCCCCATGCTGCGAATCCAAGCCCTGGCTTGTTGATTAAATTCAGAGCTATAACCGGCAATTTTAGGCATACGCTCAATCCCATCTGCTAAGCGTTCGGTTGTCACCGCCTCATCAATCCAAGTAAAGAGGCTCTGAGGCTCGGTTGCTACCGCCTCATCCTCGCTGGAGGAGGTGGGATGTAGCGTGACATGGCGCTCCTTAAGCTTTTCTTCATCGTCGTAGATATAAAGGCGCACTGGCATCGCATCCAGCACCTCATTGGCTATCACACAACCAACAAAGCTCTCCGGTAATTGCTCTAACCAGACCACGCGGTCGGCATAGGCCGCCAAGCTTTGCTGTTGTAGCTCTTTTAAGTCGGAAGAAACTTCAAGGATGAAATATTTGACCGAGGTATCGTCCAAGCTCTCCAAAATCTGTGCCGCTAAAGCACCACTGCCGGCACCAAATTCGAGAATATTTTTTTCGCTACAGTGACTTAGCACATCGTTAACCGCAAGTGCTAGCGTACGACCAAACCAAGGGCTCAACTCCGGTGCGGTAATAAAGTCACCACTCACGGCGGAGGCGCTGCTCATGGCTGCAGGGTTAGCTCTATCAATGCGACTCATACCGATGGAGGGGTTATCGCCCTCTAGCGGAATCGCCTCACCTCGTTCAAGATAAGCTAGACTGGAGGCGGCAATCGCTTCCTGACTGCTTTGATGACTGGCTAGTTTTAGCCTACCGCTGGTGTAATAACCGTATTGGGGGTGATAAAGCGCTTGAGCCATAAAATGCTCAAAAGAAATCGGTCCATTGGACTCGATTTCTTTTTTTAAAAGCTCAGCTAGCCTTTGGGTGTGCTCCAATTCGGCAGGGTGTAGCTGCGGCAGGTTTTTAATGTTCATTTAGTATTATGCAGATGAAAAAATTTTAAAATTTCTTTGCTAGCGTCAAAGTCGGATACTTCATTATAGCGATAATCAGGGTTGCCATTAGCCCAACCATGCCATAAGTCGGGGATCATTTTAAGGCGTACTGGCTGGGCACTTGTTTGATGAATCCGTCCTGCTTTGCGATTTAGGCTGCTAAACCACTTTTTAAGTTGTTCAGCATTCAGCGGATTGACGTAATCATCCTTTGCGCCATGAATAATCATCAGCGGTAGGGGGTGCTCTATATAGTTAATAGGCACTGGAATATCAGCTATGTCCTCGCTACAGCCATCCTTCATGATGCGAATGGCGCCGGCGGCATTGCGGGCAAGGGGAAACATCGGACAGGAGTGGAGCGCTAAGCCAGCAAATAAATGGCTGTAGTCCATGGCGATATGACCTGCCAAGGCTGCACCCGAGGAAATACCGGCTAAATAAATCCGCTCTGGGTCAATGCTATCCACCGTCTCCACCATGGCGCTCAGCAGCTCAACCACAGAGTTTTTTTCTTCAATACTTTGCCTGCTATCAGCATCAAACCAATGCCAACAGTTATTCATATTACGAAAGGTGTTTTGATAGGGATAAAGTACTGCAAAACCGTATTGTTCGGCGTATTCATTCATCCGTGTACCAGCCGCAAAACTATTAGCGCTTTGACCACAGCCGTGAATCATCACGATCAACGGTAATTTTGTTTGTGCTTTGTTTTTTGGAAAATAGGCTGCATACTCCAATTGTTGAAAATTAAATAAGCCGATGGGTGAACTGTTTTTAAGAACGGGTTCTAACCATTTGCCTTCTAAGTTAGCAAAGCCATGCTTTTCGACAAATTCAAATTTATGGATAGTATTCATCTTGTTGTGTATCCTTAGCGCTGCGTGAGCACTAATGTTGATGGGCGCTTATCGTCCGGGTTACGGTCAATCGCACACATCGCTTTATAAGTTTTGCTTATATGTTTATACCTAATCTTGCTATTCTATGCTGTCGTTTGCACTTTGCCTAGCTAGTGTTTATCTTAGGTATGATTCCTTATCAATGTCATACACCACGGTTAAAGGCGCATGGTCAGAAAAGCGTTGTTCCTTGTAAATCTCGGTACGGATGGCTTTGGAGGCAATACCTGGAGTGCTGATATGATAGTCGATACGCCAGCCGACATTATTGTCCCACGCCCGTCCGCGATTACTCCACCAAGTGTATTGCTCAGCCTCTTGATTTAATTGACGAAACACATCAACAAAACCGCGTTCCTCAAAGAGATGGCTCATCCAGGCGCGCTCTTCTGGGGTAAAACCGGAGTTTTTTAAATTGCCACGCCAGTTTTTAAGATCGATTTCTTTATGCGCCATATTCCAGTCACCACAAATAATATACTCATGACCCGTTTGGCGATGGTGTTCCATCATGCGATCAATCCATGGACCAAACTTGTCTAAAAAGCGAAATTTGGCCGCTTGACGTTCTTCACTACTGGAGCCGGACGGTAGGTAGGCACTGATAACGGTGAGATCGTCCCAGGTGGCGCTGAGTAGACGTCCCTCTGGGTCAAATTCCTCACAGTCCATGCCATGTTCGATGTCAGGATTACCCTTGTAATAGAGCGCCACGCCACTATAGCCCTTTATCTGGGCATGGTTATAAACACTTTGATAACCCCTTTGATGGCGTATCTCGTCTTTAAGATCGGCCTCGCTGATACGGGTTTCCTGAAGACAGAGGATATCTGCATCTTGAGTCTGCATCCATTCAAAAAAGCCTTTTCGGGCCGCCGCACGGATACCGTTAACATTAAGCGTGGTGATTTTTAGCATAGCAAATGATGTTATGAAAAATGGTCAAATTTTATCGTGATAAGTCATTGTAACACCTAGGGGTTTACCCTTGGATGTAAGGTTCTAAGGTATTGATTTTTATTGTCTTTCTTTTATGTTTTCTAATATACAAAAAAATAAAATTTGATAAGTATTTGATATTTTTTTGATAAGAATTTGAAGTCTGATTCACTACACTACCCATGAGATGAATATTGGGCTAGGAAACTAGCCGCTTGGAAACCATGCACTACACCATTTTTCTTCGTTTTTTAATCAATGGCGGTCTGGCGACGGCGATGCATTATGCGGTTTTTATATGGCTGCTGCAACTGGGGACAAGCGGACTCGTTGCTACTACGGTGGGTGCCTTGGTGGGTCTCGTTGCTAATTACTTGTTGCAATATCACTTCACCTTTGCCAGCGCTATCTCACATGGTCGAGCATTTCCGAGTTTTTTGATCGTCGGTGTTTTGTCTTGCGGACTCAATGCGCTCTTATTTTATGTCTTACAAGCACTGTTCGCTGCGCCTGAGCTGATTTTA
Source organism: Oligella sp. HMSC09E12 (assembly GCF_001808505.1). Taxonomy (NCBI): domain Bacteria; kingdom Pseudomonadati; phylum Pseudomonadota; class Betaproteobacteria; order Burkholderiales; family Alcaligenaceae; genus Oligella; species Oligella sp. HMSC09E12. The sequence goes on along the minus strand of NZ_KV793520.1, from coordinate 5,543 downwards.
CAACTGATGGTGAGCACCATTGTGAGCTTAGTTAATTTTGTTTTATACAAAAAGGTATTTTGCTATGACACCTTATCCGTTTAAAGAGACTGTAGCAGTCAATCAGCAGGCTTCTGTAGCGCTGTCGCTAGTGATTCCTGTGTACAACGAAAAACCGGTGATTCCTCTGTTGTTAGAACGACTGAAACAGGTCATGTCAGGCTTAGAGCTGAGTTATGAAATTGTCTTAGTCGATGATGGTAGCCGTGATGGTTCCGGTGAATTAATGTACCGCTTAGCCTTAAGCGATCCCAGCTTACATGTCTTGCGTCTAAGCCGTAATTTTGGCAAAGAAGCGGCTTTAACCGCCGGTCTGGATCATGCGCGGGGCGAGGCTGTGATTATTATGGATGCGGATTTACAGGATCCCCCTGAGTTAATTCCGCAAATGGTGGCGCATTGGCGTGAAGGCTATGATGTTGTCAGCATGAAGCGTCGTAGCCGTGAGGGTGAGACGCGCTTCAAGACATGGTCGGCGCATTGCTATTATCGCATGTTGAACAAAATCAGTGATGTTGATATTCCTACCGATACGGGTGATTTTCGTTTGTTGAGTCGGCATGCTTTAGAAGCCTTAAAGCAATTGCCCGAGCGTAATCGCTATATGAAAGGGCTATTTGCATGGATTGGGATGAAAACCAAGGTAGTGGAATATGATCGTCAGGCGCGTGTTGCCGGTAAAAGCAAGTGGGATTATTTTGCTTTGGTGGGTTTGGCCTTTGAAGGGATTACTTCTTTTTCCCGTTCTCCGCTACGTCTTGCCATGGGCTTGGGTGTGTTTATTGCACTGGCAGGCGTCTTATTCGGTCTTTGGATTGTTTTTAAAACCTTAATGTTAGGCGAGGTGGTGCCAGGTTACCCGTCGATTATTGCCTTAGTGACATTTTTGGGTGGGGTGCAATTAATGACGGTCGGTTTATTAGGTGAGTATGTGGGCAAAATCTACTATGAGTCTAAGCAGCGTCCAATTTATTTATTGAGTGATGCGGTAGAGCAGGCGCAAGCTTGTCGTCCAGCGTATGGTGGCGTCTCGCAAGCAAGTCCTTACGTGGCCACGGTGCACGGTCATCCTATGGCGCAATCGCTGGAACCCTCAGCTGAGAAAGCGCCGCTAGCTCAGCGCAAAGTGTCTTAATAAGTGAATTGAATAAATGTTGAAGTTATTTGAGCGTCCTTTGTTCTTATTGGCGCTAATTTTAGTGGCTGTGTTGCCAGTGATGGCCTTGATGCCTTTTAGTGATACCACCGAACCACGTTATGCGGAAATCGCCCGCTTGATGCTAGAGCGTAATGACTGGATCACGCCTTGGTTTGATCCACAAACGCCATTTTGGGGTAAACCGCCTCTCTCTTTTTGGTTGCAAGCCTTAAATATGAAGTTTTTCGGCGTATCGGAATTTGCTGCTCGTTTGCCGTCTTACTTAAGTTTATGTGCCTGTGCCTTTTTGTTGCAGCGTGTTGTTCAGCAGCTACATAGCGCCTGGCAGGGCTTATGGGCGGCTATTATTTATGTGAGTTGCGCTTTAAGCTTTACCACCGGCGCTGGGGTGCTAACCGATCCTTTTCTTAATTTAGGCTTATTGCTCGCATTAGTATCCTTTGTGATGGTGATGGAGGGCCAAGGTGCTTGGAATTACGGTTTTTTTATTGGCTTAAGCATTGCTTTATTAGCTAAAGGTCCTTTGGCTTTGGTGTTGTTAGGGGCACCCTTGCTATTGTGGGTGCTTTTACGCTTCAAAGAGCGTGTGCTGCTCTTAAAGCGCTTTGCTTGGCGCAGTGGATTAGTCATCACAGCGATATTGGTGTTGCCATGGTATATCTTGGCAGAGATTAAAACGCCTGGCTTTTTGTATTATTTTATCGTGGGCGAGCATGTTTTACGCTTTCTTGATCCGGGTTGGCAAGGTGATATGTATGGCACGGCGCATGAGTATATGCATGGCACTATTTGGTGGTTTGCGTTACAGGCAATGGCGCCGTGGAGTCTACTGTTAATTGCTTTTGCAGTGGGCGCCGCATTCTCAACGAAGCTGTGGGGACACTGGCAAGCACTTTCTCAAGCACCGTATTTTTCATTATTTTTATGCTATGGACTGTTTGTGCCGAGCTTTTTTACCTTCTCGGGTAATGTGCTGTGGACCTATGTGTTGCCCGCAATACCAGCCTTTGCGTATTTACTTTCTATGCTGCTCGTGCCCTATGTGATGGAGACTAGGCCTCGTTTGAAGCTCTTGCCAGTCACAACAGCATTGTTGATGCCAGTGGCGGCGGTCGTGTTGTGTGCACTCGTGTTGTGGGTGCCGCAGCAATTTAAAACGGAGAAGTATTTGATTCAAGCCTGGCAAGCAATCACGCCGTCATGTCCTTTGTACTATGTGGATAAAGCACCATTTTCGGCAAGATTTTACAGCTCAGAGCAAAGTCAAAGTCTAGCGGTAGCTGATATTCACAGCTGGCTACAGGCACATAAAAGTGCACCGATCTGTCTTGCGGTGTCAAAACGAGATGAAAAAATCTTAAGCGATTTGGCGTCTTATCAAGATACGATCATTGCTAGCAGCAAGCGTTATATACTATTTAAATTATCGCCACCAGCCTATGTTGCTAACTAGTGAATAATGATGACAGCTACCGAGAGTCTGAGAGTTTTAATTGTTGAGGACCATTCTGCCTTAGCGCAGAATCTGGCGGAGTACTTTGATGAAGCCGCTTATCAGTTGGACTTTGCCGCTGATGGCTTAACCGCTTTACATTTATTAGTCACTAATCAATACGATGTGATTGTGTTGGATATTATGTTGCCGGCGGTTTCCGGGCTTGAGCTCTGTCAACGTATTCGGGAGGACTTGGATAGCAGCACGCCAATTATTATGATGACGGCAAAGGATCAGATTGAGGATAAAACCTTAGCTTTTAGTTTGGGTGCTGATGACTACTTGGTAAAGCCTTTTGCTTTAAAGGAGTTGGAATTACGCATTCATGCCTTGGCACGTCGTCATGCAGGGCGTTTGGACAAAAAGAAGTTACGCGTCGGTCAGATAGTGTATGACCCCCGTAGCTTCTTACTGACCGTGGCTGAGGTAGGCTCTTTGCATTTATCAGGGATTGGCGCAAGGATCTTTGAAACACTGATGAAAAGCTATCCCAATCATGTGAGCTATCAGGAATTACAGCAACAGGTGTGGGGAGAGCGCGAGGTGGATATGAATACCATTCGCACCCAGACCTATGCGCTTAGAAAGTTATTAAGCGATACCTTTGGTAGACCATTGATTAAAACTATTTATGGCGTGGGTTATGAGCTGAGTATTGATGCGCCCGAGGCAGGGGAATAAGTGATGAAACCCATTGCAAGACGCATTTATTATGCCATTATCAGTTTATGCTGCCTGCTGCTCGTGGTGTTTAATCTGATCGCTTGGAGTATGCAGGAAGGTCTGGAAGCAACTATGCTGGAGATTGAGTTTCAGCAGGAGCGGGACTTTTTTTTACAGCAGTTCGATTTTGCCGAGAGTGTGCTGATAAGTAGTGAGGGGCATTTGATCGCTTATGCGAAAAAGGGCGATCCGCTACCTCAATTACCCGAGTTTTTTTTGGAGTTCCCTGAAAATTACCGAGGCGAAATCGAGCGCAACGGTAAAACGTATCTTTTTACGATTGAAACACTACCCGGCGGTGTTTTATATATTTCCAAGGATATTAGCCATTTTGAAAAGCAGGAGATGCTATTTGCATTGGCTTTGCTGGTGATTAGTGGTATTGCCGTTTTATTGAGCTTGTTTTTAGCTAGGTATTTGAGTCGGCGCATTGCTAAGCCATTGGAGCAGCTTGCCGATGCGATTAGTTGCACGCAAGCGGGGACGCAGATGCAGCGCTTGGATACCGATTACGATGAGGTTGAACTGCATTCAATTTCGGATAGTTTTAATCAGTTTTTGATGCAAATTGAGCAGTTTGTACAGCGTGAAAAAAATCTCTTAAATATGGCGAGTCATGAGTTAAAAACACCGCTTGCGGTTATGTTAGGTGGTTTGGATATTCTTGATAAACGGGGCAATCTCTCGCCAAAGGACGAGGTGACGCTACAACGCATACGACACGCTTGTCAAATTATGCAGAATAATGTCGAGGTACTCTTGAAATTGGCGCGCTCTGAAGCGAACCCGAGTGAATTAGCGCAGCACTCCTTAGCAGAGATTCTGAGGCAGGTGCAAACAGACTTAGAAGCAGCGGATCCGGCGGTAGCTGATCGTTTGTCACTTAATGTGTTGGCAGAGCCAACGGTGTTTACACAATTTAATATGGCTTATATGGTGGCCAGGAATTTAATTCAAAATGCGATTCAGCATAGTAAGGGGCAGGTGGAGGTCAGTTTATTTGCGTCCTATTTTACGGTCTGTGATGAGGGTTCAGGTTTGACCGCTCAGCAAGTGGCCTTGTTGGAACAAGGTATGGGTCTAGCAAAGGCACCGAGTGGTGGCGGTTTGGGCTTGTATATTGTGACATTGATGTGTGAGCGCTTACAGTGGCGCTTAGAAGTGCTGGAGGCTCAGCAGCAGGGAGCAAGCATCCGGGTGATATTTGCGCCTTAATCCGCTATTTGAGTGGTGCCTTGGATCGTTAAAACTGTAAAAAATTGTATAATGATTTTTTCTTTTTTTTGTTGCTGAATCATTGATATGACGAATACTACTCAACAGCAAGCTCAACAGCGCCGTGATTTCGTGCGTTTTGCCCTGGATCTCGGGGTATTGCGATTTGGTCAGTTTGAAACTAAGTCAGGACGCCTGAGTCCTTATTTTTTTAATGCCGGTTTATTTAATAGCGGTAAATCATTAGGCGAATTAGCGAAGTTTTATGCAGATACGCTCGTTAACTCGGGCGTTGAATTTGATATGCTCTTTGGCCCTGCTTACAAGGGCATTAGTTTGGCTGCGGCAACTTCCATCGCCTTAGCGAATCATCCTCAGTTAGAGGGGCGCGATGTGCCTTATGCCTTTGACCGTAAAGAAGCCAAGGATCACGGTGAGGGCGGTGTGCTGGTGGGGGCGCCGCTTGCTGGTAAGGTGGTGATCATTGATGATGTGATTACTGCTGGTACCTCGGTGCGCCATTCTGTGGATATTATCCGAGAGCAGGGGGCGACACCAGCAGCTGTTTTAATAGCACTTGATCGTATGGAAAAAGGTGGTAATCACGAGGAAATCGCCGAACATTCAGCAGTACAAGAAGTGGAACAAAAATACGGTTTACCGGTGATTTCAATCGCTTCATTAAGCGATATTATGAGTTTGTTAGAAGAGGATGAGCAATTCTCTCAGCATAAAAACTCTGTTGCTGCTTATCGTGAGAAGTACGGTGCTTAATTAATTTAATTGAGAACTAAAAACAAAACCTAGGGCTCTGTGCGTGATGACGGCAGAGCTTTTTCCTGTCTTCAGCGTTGGGTCACCCTGAAGTGTTTTTCACAGATAGAGACTTTTGCATAAAAGCAGTTAAATACC
>NZ_KV793519.1:0-5722 GCF_001808505.1 Oligella sp. HMSC09E12 | reverse complement strand
TCTTTCATTACAGTATTTCCATCTGGCTAACGCCCGCATTTGCGGCTGGTTTGGAGCGCAGCAAAAAACTAGTCCGCCAATATGCGCTTGTTATATTCACTTATCCATTGCTGCTTTTTGGTTGGCTTTAATTTTTTTATTTAGCTCTTTGCCTGCTTTTATCATCTCAGGCGTTAGTTCTTGCTGCATTAATTGATAGTGCCTAGCTTGGATAATTGCTAAAGACATTGATCTTGAAATAACGAAATCATCAGAGTTGTCTAATATCTTAGCCTTGGTTTCTTCAAGGCTATTATTTTTAACATCTCTTTGAATTAGCCATAGGAAAAGATCAGCTACTTGTAATCCATACGATATTTTTGAAGATTCTAATTTGAATTCTCCCAAGTCGTATTCGACCTCTTTAAATTGAGGGATACCACCGAATTTATCTTCTTCAAAATCGACACCAAAAAACATGCGGTGATACTCCCGCATCGATCCTTTGAATTCATCGCTCTGTTCATGAATAAGCTCAGAAACTGATACGCCATACTCTTTGCAAAACCTATGCGTGGCAGTTAATAAGCTAGAAAAAGCTATAATATTCGGCGTCTGTTTTTTATATGCGCTTTTACCTTTAGCTGATATTAGAGTGAAAATATCAGGGTTATCTATCGCGTAGCTTAGCCCTGCAGTGACGACTTCACATGCTCTTTTGTCGTAAATATATAGAGCTTTTTCCAGCAAGGCTTTGCATATATTGATTAGACCATCCAAATCGTCTTTTAAATAACAGTTCCAAAACTCAACGTCTAGATCGTCTTCCATCATGTCATCTATTAATATACATAATGTGTGTCTGAATAGTTCAGTTGTGTACCAGAAAGGATGGACGGCGGGGTTATCCCAACAATCAAAGACAGTATCAACAAATTTTGTAGGTGCTATATACCTTTTTTGAAGTGTTGTGTAATGAAATCTCCATTGAGTACCGTCTAAAGCCTCCAACAACTCTAAGCAAAGGCTATTTACTTTCTCTTCTCCAAGCTCGTAACCATGCAATCTTTCCAACCCGTTATCAGTGCAATATCTTTGAATTATTGGTGCAACTTTGGTTTCAATTTCACCAACGGATATTACTGCGCCTTGATAATAAAAAGGTGAATTTTCAATAAAAATCTCTTTTCCTGAGTGTCCTGACTCATCGGCATATATGAAAGCACCTTCTTTACCTTTGCTCATATCTACCCCTATGTGACCATGCCGGCCTGTGAATATAACGCCGTGCTCACCGGCACATGCTGCGGAGAGCGTTTTGTGTGATAATGGAGCGCAGCGACAGACACAAAACGAGCCTAGCAGTATGTGTCCGTGTGCAGCAATTTGTTAGGACTTCTTTAAGCTCAGCCAATTTTTATGAAAAACCGGCATTTTTCTTTTAACCGGGTATTTGTTATTGAAAAAATCGTACTTAGGCTGTGAATATACTTTCAAAACCCACTGTTCATCGTTATCAAAAAACGAAAACATAATATCTCCTGAATCAGAAAGAGAAACATTTCTGAGCATCCCTTCCGAATACATTGCAGAAAGCTCCAGTGAATCCATGAGATGCAAACTATTGCTAAAATAGTATACGTATAGCGCCTCTTCGAAAGGGTTTCCTTCCGTGACCAGAACAAGGAAACTTTCTCCAATTCGATACTGCGCTTCCAGCACCTTTCCTGAAACCTCAATTTGTTTTTTTAAACTTTTGTTTTCAAGCAATACTCTTGGCGTTTCATTAGGTTTTTCTATCGTATCTATTATATGAAATTCCTTTATTTCCTTTATGGGCATCAGAAAAACCACCCAAAAGTGAAATCAGCACCTAGCGCACCCAATGCACCACCTACAAACACCCCGATAGTGACACAAACAGGAGCACCCGGCCCACTGGCGAGTCCTGCCACCGCACCGCCAGCAGCACCTCCGGCGAAACCTCCACCAATTATGACTCCCTCTCTCGCCGTAGCAGTTACCTTATCTTCTGCAACAGCGATGTTGTAAACGGCAACGCCGATAGTAACAACCAACAGTCCTCGGCCCAGCTTACTATATTTACTGGCCTCAGCATTCATAGATGGTCTTGGTCTACCAGAGCTTTCTATAATCTCGAGATATACCCTATTTTGATTTTCGGCGGATAAATTCAAAAACGATTTACCAAACATGCTCTTTGCATATTTATCAGTCAATTCTGATAGTGTTAATCCCGTCTTCTTTAATTTTACCGCTATCGCTTTGCCTACATCACTTGTTCGTAAACGTTGCGCTTCAAGAATTTGGTTTCGTATCCCTTGAACCTGCTTTGCTGCTTCTTCTGCCGTTATTGCTCCAGAACTAACTTTTGCGCGGTATTCTTGAGCCAATTTTCTGGTTTGGTTGATGTAACTCATCCTGACCTTGCCATCATTTATAAACCTATGGGCAAAATTCATGGCGACTGACTCCATTTGAGATAAGGAACCTTCCAATAAACTTCTATCATAAACCTGACTCATTCAATTGATCCTCTTGTAGTCCTAACGTAGAGCTAAGCCGACCGCTGGAGCGTAGCGGAAGCGGGTCGGCTTGAGCGCCATGTTAGCCGATGTGTTGCTTTGATTACTGTTGTGCATCCCTCTCGCGACAACTCAATGAGGCAAATCTCCCTTGTGTAAGGGTGGCGTTAATCCCCACGCTGCTCAATTCCTCTTGGAGATTTACATTGTCTGTAAATGTGCAGCCGTTTATGCGTGCGAAATTTTCAAGATTTTTAGTATTCCCTATGACCTTGACTGTTACGCCGACACCCGGACTAACACAACATCCAATGTATTGTGACATGTATTCTTCTTCAATTACTATGAGGTCATGCCCCATGAATTTCGCTGGTTTATTCACGAGGTAATAATCAGTGTAATCGGCTCGTTGGTTAGGCTTTTTGTTAACTATCCCTTCTCGCATATAAGCCTGAATAGCCTTCCCAGAGTTGCCAATTCTTTCCGTTGTTCCTTTTTTTAGCCGTAGCGCACTGGTTAATCCGCTTTCTAGACTTTGGTCATTTAAAGCCATAACTTGACTATTGAAAACTGTAAAGAGAATCAGGGTAAAAATTGTACGAGTAATGTTGGGGTTATACATTTAAAGTTCCTTTCGTGGGTTTTGTGGAGGCTAACGAACGTAAGTAAGCCGCCCGCCGAAGGAGGGTCGGCTTGACTGCTCAGTTAGAATTTTTATTGTGCAATGCCGAGTTTTAGTTGTGCTATTCGGTTGATTTCTGGCTCGTCATTAAGTTGCCAACCGGAAGTCAGAAGTCTAGTCATATGCTGCTTGTTGTAAAGAAATGGCATAACAATTTGAAATAGACCAAAGGTGACGGCTGTTAGTATGAGGTGAAGTACGCCGACACCAATTTCTCCTCTAATTATTGGAACAAGCCATCCGAAGAGAAGGTATGTCCAGCAATAGCCGAAATATCCTTTTTTTACTAATCCGGATGCGCCATGTTTGACCATTACAGATTTTTGGGGGCCCATTATGGCAAAGCCAAGAATGACCGGGGAGAACATAATTAAAACAATAAGCCAATGCCAAATTGAAGAATAACCCATTTATTCACTCCTATAAAAAATCTAACGCCTCAATAACCGGCGCAGCTTTGCTGCGTCCGGCGCCGAAGGCGCGAAGTTGATTGACTTGTTATGTTCATAGGATTTTTTTCTTTAGTTCGGCTGCCTTTGCGTCGAACTCCTCTTGTGTTAATACACCTTCATCTAACAATTTTTTGTACTCAAGCAATTCCTCGCGCGCTCTCTTTTGAGAAATGTCTTTAGTTACTTTTCCTAAAAATGAAGGTCCAGAGTGAATTCCTATTGGAGAAGGAAGATTTACTCCCACCAGTATCAAGAGAGTAGTTACACCTGCATATACCATTCCGCCGTAGGCAAGAAAATTACCTGGACCTCTGATGTCGGCAAAATCATGCAAACTTGCCCCAACAACAAAAATTGCGCCGCCTACGAGAGCGTGAAAGAGTATTTTTTTAAACATCTAATATTCGACCTTGGTGAACATAACGCTTGAGTTAAGCCGCGCCGCGAAGCGGCGTCGGCTTGAACGAATTGTTAGGCATTGGCCGCGCTTCCGACAATGACAAATAGTAGAAACATAACGAAGAATCCGACAGCAACCATGATTCTTAGCGGGCCGATACGCTCGTGCATGACCGAAAATCCATCATCTCTATCCCAGCTTGTGATGCCGTTCTTTGTTAGTTTCCCATGCGCCACGATGAGAGTGATGAGACTTGCGAGTGGAAATCCAATGCCAAGGCCGCGCCACCAGACCTTGAAACTCCTTGAAAGCGCGGTGGAGTAATCAGGCTTTTCTCCAGATGGTGGAATAAGTCGAACCTTAAAGAGCCACTTGCCTGGAGTTGTACCGAACATTGAAAGAAACAACGATTCAATGAACACCCAAGCGAAGACCAAGGCAAGCCCGAACAACTGATCGCTTCCAGGCTCGCTGAATGCGTATGGATTTAGCATGCCTATCAATAGGCCGCCTACGATTGCGGCCAAGTAGATATCGAACATTCGCGCCCAGTACCTAACCCACGGGCGAACTGGCGCAGTAGATGGCGCGTTAGCCTCCGCTGGTGCTGGTGGAGTGGTGGACTCCACAATGCCAGAACCTTGTGTCGGCTGAAGGTTCGTGACGCCCCGTGGTGCTCCGCAGTGCCCGCAGAACTTCGCATCGCTCGCTGTTGCTTTGCCGCATTGAGTACAAAACATCGAATTCCCCTGTTCCAATGCCTAACGCCCGCAGCACGCGCGGCTTTGTAATGTAGGCGCAGCCGCAATGAAAAAGACGTCGCCGTGCCTGCGATTGTTATGCCTAGAACTGGACATTATTTTCTTTGTAATAGTTAATCATTCCGTACATGTCTTCGATGTATTTTACAAATTGCCCCATGTTTGCAAGCAGGACCCCTTTGTCCAGATTCGGCGGCAAATGCGGATGACCTGACTCATTCCTACAAATCCGACAAAACTGAAATATTTGCTCTATTTTCACCTCGATATCGTTTGTCCACCCGTAACCGTGGGGTTTATTAATCGAGCTTTTCCATGAGGCTTTGAATTCTTCAAAGACTTTTGAAATAAACTTCTTTGATGTTTTCGATATAAACCTATCTCGCATGGCTTGATCAGGGATGGCCTGGGTGTAAGCATCTATCAGTAAGTATATGGCCTTTTCAGAAGCGCCGCCCAATAGGAAGGCGCACCCTAAGTTCGATCCAGCCTTGATGGTTACAATGGCCTCTTCGATGAAACGAACGATAATTGGGTCTACATCAGGGATATTCTCCCTGAGAACCTCTGGAAATCGCTCGATTTCAAAAGGAAGCATTTCGCCGATGTTCTCTTCGTTTTCTACAGCTTCCTTGGCCTGCGACAATGCCGCTTTTAACTTTGATTCCGCCCCTTGAATTTGAATGGTGCCTGTAGAGTAAACTTTAACTACGCACTTCGCTTTACCATTTTGGACATCCAGGCGCTTGCAGCCTTGTTCATCCTTCTCTTGGAAAGAAAATTTATTTCGCTCAACGTATGATTTCATTTGAGCATAATTTGATTCCATTATTTCAGACACTCAGTCCTCCTTCGATTCTGGGAAAGGCATAACATGTATTAGATCGCCTTCCACATAAGCC
>NZ_KV793518.1:0-1926 GCF_001808505.1 Oligella sp. HMSC09E12 | reverse complement strand
AGTGATATGCCGTTTTAATTTTCGGGGCTCAACATGAAATTTATCATGAACATTATCCATAACTACAAAAGTTTGCGTAAGTCATGGGCTTACGAGAACGACAGCCGATTAAAAGTGCTTAAAGAAGCGTTTAACTGGTCTCGTCATAACGTTAGGTACTAAACACCATGTTACCGACATTCATGTCGCTAACATAAAACACACAATCGTATCCTCCTCCTTTGTGGATAACGGCGCTGAATAGTGATTCAGCAAGGGCTAGCCAGATAGCCCATTTTTACTTATTTAGGAGAAATAAATGATGGATTTAGATTTCGATAGCTGGTATAGCATTTTGCTATCACTAGCCAGTAAACACGGAGAAAACGTCAGTGACGAGGACGTATGGCGTGAGAGTTTCGATGCGGGCAAATGGCCCGAAGATGCTTTTTATGAAGAGTATCCTGAACATCGAAAATAAAAACAATAGCGGGCATGGTGTAACGGTAGCACGTCAGTCTTCCAAACTGGGAGTGCGGGTTCGATCCCCGTTGCCCGCTCCATTCATCATTATTAAATCTGAGCCTGGTGCAAAATTTAAATGATATGAAACACACAATCAAAAGCTTACGTGAACAGTTTAAGGCGGTCGGTAAGTTTCACACACCGCCAGAGCTAGCACTGATGCTTAGGTCGTACATACCCGATAAGCCTAATAGCGTATATGACCCGACCTGTGGCGCAGGAGCGCTCCTAAGCGTATTTGGCGATGATGTCATTAAATACGGCCAAGACATAGACGCTGATGCACTAGCAGACGCTGAGCTGTTACCTAACTTTAACGGTTACTTAGGTGACGTGCTAACCGATCCAGCTTGGCTAGATAAGCGCTTCTCAGCCATTGTCGCTAACCCGCCCTTTTCTATCGAGTGGCAACCGAAGCTAGACGAACGGTTTATATCAGCACCAACGATACCCACCGCGTCACGTGCTGACTATGCGTTTTTATTGCACATATTACACATGCTAGACGATAACGGCACAGCTGTTGTGCTGTCTTTTCCGGGCGTTTTGTACCGTGGTAACCGTGAAGCAAAAATCAGAGCGTGGCTTGTTGAGACTAACGTAATTGATCGAGTCGTTCACGTTCCTGCAAATACCTTTATTGATACGCCGATTGCAACAGCGGTTATGGTCCTTAAAAAAGGACGACAAGACAATGCGCCTATCGCATTTGAAGATACTGAACTTGGCTTAGAAAAGCTAGTGCCGATTGATGACGTTAGAGCGAATGATTACACGCTAAGCGTATCCCAGTACGTGCAAGCAGCTATACCAGATAAGCCTAGTGTTGACCCATGGGAACTAGAACAGCAGTCACGCATGGCGATATGCGGCAAATTGCGCAGTGATATCGAGTTCAGTAAAGCAGTAGCGCGCATTGAGGGTTGGGCAATAACGCCGTTTATAAACGATTTACAAGCGGTTTTAGATGAGGCAACCGCGACATTAGCTTAAGGAGCACACAATGATTGAATTGACACAAACTGAACTACAGAACTTGCTTACTGAGTCTGCAAGAATAGGAGCGCAGAGAGCTATTGAAGACTTTGCTGTGTACCACTTAAAAGATGCGGCGGTTAAGCTCAATATGAGTCTGCCGACGCTCGATAAGCGAATCAAAGAGGGTAAGATTAAAACAGTTGACGGCCGCATTACGGGCTATGAGATTAGGCGTTACCTAAAAATCTAATCAAGTTTATCAACTAACTCATCCGCCTTTTTTCTATAGTAAACCATCAGCATCTTCAAGTCTTTATGTCCAATCACCCGTGCCAAGTCTAGTATTTCTAGCTTCTGAGCAAGGCTTGTGATCGCATTGGCACGTGAGTCATGAAAAGTAAACCCTGACAATCCGGCTAAGTCTCTAGCTCTTCTGAAATTAGA
>NZ_KV793517.1:0-3610 GCF_001808505.1 Oligella sp. HMSC09E12 | reverse complement strand
CCTAAAATTGCTACTAAAAATGGGGGGACTACAGATAGAGAAAATAGCCAAAAGTGGCGTTTCCAAGCAGATGCTTGGAACTTGAAACGGCAACCGTTTCATCTTTTAAAAGTGTCCACTTTTAACGGCGACAGCCTATCCTGCATCTAGCCATTACACACACAACCTCCCTCTTGATACTGCCGATTTTTTAAGCTAATCGCAGTAATTTCTTATCAGATTGGGATGATTTTGGTTGTTGTTTAAAAATGATTTTTTCTATTTAATTGATTTTTATGTTTTTATATCATTTATTATTAGTTAGTCATGTTTTTATAATTAATCTTTGTTAATTATAGATTCCTATAAATACCTTTTCCATAATAGATAGTTTTAATTAGTTTATACAGTTTTAAATAAATTATTTTAATCACCTTAACTAACTTATTAACCCACCATTAAATAACTTTTATTAACAATAACAATTTAATATTAATTTAAATATGCTATATTAGCTTTAATGCTCTGATTGCTTTTAATTAACTTTTATTGATTAAAATTATGAAAACAGATAAATTAAACTCTTTTATAAACTCACGCCGCCAAAATAAAACTACTGGCCGTAATCGTTTATTACCTTATAAAACCGAAATTGAATATTTATTCAACAACGGAATGAGTTATAAGGATATTGCTGCTTACTTAAAATTAGAAGAAGGAGTAGAGATAGCAGCTAATACAGTGGGCGTTTTCTGTCGGAAACATTTCACTTTAAGTAGCAGTAAAACAAATGAAAACGTTCAATCTTACAACCAACAAAAAAGCACTGATGAATCCAGCCAAGTTTTAAATGAGGAAGTAACAGAAGATACGGACAAACGGCCAACTGAGCAAACAAGCTCTGAAGCCCCTACTCTCGCGGATAAAAATTCAGTCCAAAGCAAAACCACCGAAGACGAAGAAGTGCCGGGGTAATCACCCCATTTTTAATAGCAGTTGGCAGTAGAGTTATTTAATTTATGTTGATGTAATTTTTGCCTCGGTGTGATGCCACCTAATGCCATGTTGGGGCGTTCGTTATTATAAGTCCAGAGCCAAGCAGTCGCTCCGTGCTGAACTTCTTCTAGGCTGTCGAAGAGATTCTGGGTTAACCAGTCATAACGTACCGTCCGATTATAGCGCTCGACATACGCGTTTTGTTGTGGATTACCGGGCTGAGTGTGAATCAACGTGATATGCCGCTTAGCTGCCCACGCTAGGAGTGTTTTACTAATGTATTCCGGCCCATTATCACACCTTAAGCACGCAGGCTTGCCTCGCCACTCGATGATTTGATCCAACACTCTCGTGACTCGCTCTGCAGGCAAAGAGAAGTCCACCTCTATGCCCAAACCCTCACGGTTAAAGTCATCAATCACGTTAAAGAGACGCAAGCAGCGACCGTCAGCCAGTTGGTCATGCATAAAATCCATTGACCATACTTGGTTGATCGCAGTGGTTGCACCGAGCGCCTCAGGACGCTCACGTACAATTCGTTTCTTAGGTTTGATACGCAAGTTTAACTCGAGCTCGCGGTAGATTCGATAGACTCGTTTGTGGTTCCATTTAAAGCCCTTAATATTACGTAAATACAGGAAACATAGGCCAAAGCCCCAGTTACGTTGAGCGGTGGTTAATCGAATCAACCAGTCAGCAATGACCTCATTCTCACCGGCTTGTCTAGGCTGGTAGTAATAGCAGCTTTGGCTGATGCTAAATACCTCGCATGCCACTCGTATACTCGCTCTAAATTGCGTGACCGCGCGTTGCGCCATCTCTTTGCGTCGAGATGGCGTTACCACTTTTTTTCAATCGCCTCGCGAGCGATCTCAGCCTTTAGACGTTCTTCGGCATACATCTTTTTAAGGCGCTGATTCTCCGCTTCAAGCTCTTTAAGGCGAGACATCATGGAGGCATCCATGCCACCGTATTTAGCACGCCACTTGTAGAAAGTAGCGCTGCTCATGCCATGCTCTCGGCACAGTTCTGGTACAGGCGTACCAGTTTCGGCTTGTTTAAGAATCGCCATGATTTGGCTGTCGGTATATCGTGATCTTTTCATTGAATTTCCTTTATAAGAAATTCTACTTCTAATTGCTATGGTTTTGTGGGAGGATTACCCCGGTACATAAACGGATGCCGGATTGGTTTAATGTTCCCGGCATTAATTCCATTGACGATTTACGTTAGATAGCTCAAATATTGAGCTATAAACTCAACATGCTATTAATCAATAAGTTAGGCCTCTCTTTTCAGATAAAAAGCCTACTTATTAACATTATTTGTGGATAATAGTTCAAAGAAATTTATGCCTGAGTATTTTTCAAATTCATATCGAGAAAATACATAATGAAATGCTGGATGCCGGAAAACCGTCTCACAGCTAATATAAATATTTTCACTTCAACTTGCCAATAAGAGTCTAGACAATTACTAGTAAAATCTTCCCATTCTTCCTGAGAATTTAATGCTCCTTCAGTGAGTAAAAACCTTGGCCAATCGTTTATTTGGCCTAATGGATAAGCAATTACCATCACTGCATTAATTGCAGCAACAAGCGAAAATAAAACGAATAGCTGACTCAAAAGTTTTTTTATTGTTTGCATAATTATTAATTTAAGTTTTACCTTTAATCACCAGTAGGCTTATCAGAAATGAAGCTGGCGAAAATCTTTTAGTGAAATAAAAAATTAATTAAATTTAAGCGGTTTAAGTATTTCTAAAAAAAAAAGAAAATGCTAAAAATTAATTAAGATTTAAATATTAAAAAAAGTGAATTATAAAAAAAAAAGAGAAAGGTATTTAAGTAAAAAATCACACCTTCCTTATGATAAATAAAAGAACGTATAGAACGTCAACTACTTTGTCCGGTTTAGCGTCAATTAACTTGGCCGGTTTCGGTAATTGCATTTATCTATGATATTAGTATGTTAATTGGCGCTAAGATAAAGCCTTTAATAGCTAATATGAATTGTCATGTTTCTGTCATAACTAAATGATTTTAAAGGGTTTATTGATTTTGTTGTAGTGCTGTGGTAACTTGCTGTTATTAACAATAAATGGAAAGTTAGATATGAGCAAACGGAGCGATATAATTGATCCCAGTGATGCGCCTGTAAAGGCTAGTGGCCTTGTGTATTCGGAAGTGATTGGCTGGATTGATTTAGGTCATGCTAGGGGGGATGACATAAGGGCTGTATTGCATCAAATGCAAGTAGGCGAACGTTCTAACGAACCTTATTATCGTGTTGTCTACACACAGACCATGAGAAAAACTAAAGGTTTAAAAGGATTGGATACCTCAGGGGTGTGCGTTGGTCAGGCAGTTATATGGCTTATAAAAAAAGGTCGTCCCCTACATCAAAGGCATCGCATTGCTTTAGCTATGATGATGAAAGTTGCCCCTGTCTTCGAAGGCATGCAAAAAAAATGGTATGGATGGGCAACAGACAGTGGTTTTAGTGCGGAGGATCTAGTGTCGAATTTGTTGGGGTTTTATCGTGCAGTTCGTCCCAAGAATTATTTTCCCGAATTGAAGTTAGTTAGTAGGGCAAAAGCTTGATCCTAGTCAGAAAAGTAGACAAACACTCCC
>NZ_KV793516.1:0-47844 GCF_001808505.1 Oligella sp. HMSC09E12 | reverse complement strand
AGGGATGAGGTGCAAACCTCACCCTACTCGATTGAGCAGCGTTTAGTCGGGGTACTTGGGGTTTTGGTCCCTGGGCATTGTAGCCCCTCACTTATGGATATGATGCGGCTACTACCTTCGATGGTGCTTTCAAATAGCTTGTTAGGGCAGTTGCGCCTGGCTATCTGGCTAGGCAGTTGGGCTAAACTAAACCCCCGTAGCCCGCATTGGCACTTGGGTCCCCTGGCTGTTGATCCAGCTTGGCAAGGGCAGGGTATTGCTCGACAATTATTGACGCGGGCTTTTGAGCAGGCCGAGCTGCGGGCACCAAGTGCTCCCCTCTATTTAGAAACTGATAAACCAGAAAATGTACGCTATTATAAACGTATTGGTTTTTATACGTTAGACAGCCCACGGATTTTAGGCACTCAAAGCTGGTTGATGCTTAGATTTAACAGCGTCGAGCAACGTTAGCCCTGACAGCTCGCAGCGGTAGCTAGCGGTCAAGGCTAGGGTAGTGCGTGCTTCTGAGTGATTGTTTCAAATCCAATGCAACGTGGGGCTTATTGCTTTTTAGTCGGCGTATAAATCATCGTGCCGACTACGCGCCGCAAGATTGGCAGAATGACTAGAACTAATGGAAAGGCGATTAACCAAGACTGAAGCCAGTTACTGAGCCAGATTGGAAAAATGCCATCTACCAAGCTCAAATTTTTAATGGTGTTGTAAGCTGAAACAACCCCACTCATAATGCCTGATAATAATAGCGGCATTAACCAATGGATGCTGCTTGCAGGTAATTTTGGCAACAAGCCAAAAAAGAAATGCGTGTGTTTCTTCATAGAAAATATAAGTTAAAAATTAATTAAACGGATAAAGCGTAGACCGACTATGCCTATGAACGATCATAGGATAATGACAAATTCTTCGTGCTCATACACCGCTCTATACTAGGTATTTTAATCCTTGTTAGTGAGAATTTCAGTTATTTATTAGACTTGACTAATGTTGATAGGCTTACATTGCTAAACTATAGGGAATTTAAACAGTGAATCACAGGGGTAGCATGACTAAAAGCTTAGTAAGACCAATGTTGATAGCTTTATTCTTAGCTGCGATGGCTTATTCTTTTTCGCAAAGTGAGCCATGGTTAGTATTGAGCTATGGCTTAGCCCTGTTTATTTTTGGCTTGCAATGCATCAAAGAGGGTTTACAAAATAGTGTGGGTGGCGCTTTTGAAAGGTTTTTGGTGTATAGTACAGCGACTAAATTAAAAGGCTTTGCTTTCGGCGTTGTATCCACTTTTTTCTTGCAATCCAGTACGCTCGTCTCCTTGCTGACCATGGCATTTTTAAGTACCGGCATGATTGGCTTGGTGAGTGGTATTGCTATTAACTTAGGGACTAATATCGGGGCCACGAGTGGGATTTGGCTGCTAGCCTTGATTGGTCACAATGTGAGTCTAGGTACCGTGGCGATGCCTATGCTTGTGTTTGGGGTTTTCTTTAGTTTGCTTGAGGGTAAGTATAAGTTTTTCGGTCGTGTTTTAGTTGGTATTGCCCTGATATTTTTTGGGATTGATGCCATCAAGTTGAGTTTTGATAATATCGACAATCAGTTGTTAATGCAATCGATTAAGGTGAGCGGTATTGCGCAAATTTTGTTGTTTAGTGGGGTGGGTTTGCTTGTCACGATGGCTTTGCAATCCTCTCATGCGACCTTAATTTTAACCTTGGCCTTATTAGGCAGTGAGCAAATTGCTTTGATGCAGGCCTTTGCGATTGCCCTTGGCTCCAACTTAGGGAGTAGTGTGACAACCAGCTTGGTCGGCATGTTGGGTAACGATCGCAAGGGGCGGCGCCTAGCCCTGGCACATTTGATTTTTAATATCGTCACGGTGATGCTAGGACTGTTATTATGGGTGCCGATAGTTAGTGTAGTAAGCTATATCAGCGAGAAAACGGGGATGAATCATTTGCTGCAATTGGCGTTTTTTCATACCTTAGTTAACTTTGTAGGGCTATTAGTGTTTTGGCCGTGGCAGGATCATTTTGCGCATTTTCTCTACCGACTGTTACCGGATAAGACTGAGCCGATTTTAGCTGACAATGAATTTAAAACGGTGGGCGCAATTTACCTTCAAGCGAATATGTTACGTTCAGGTGAGACGGCTTATCGTGCTGTGTTCCAAGAGCTACAACATTTTAGCTCCTTATGCTTAGAGGTGATTTGTCATGTGTTATTTATTCCGCCAGCCGATCTGCGCCGTAACGCTGGCAAGGGTGCGGTATGTGCTCATACGGTGAGTGAGCCAGTCGGTCCATTTAAGTTAAATGCCCGAGCACTCTATGAAGCTCAAATCAAGCCTATTTATAGTGATTTGCTGGACTTTATGAGCAAAATGGATATTGATAGTGAGCTTCATCAAGAGCGATTAAAAGAAGCTAACATCGTGATGTTGCGCATGGTCGATATCATCAAAGATGCAAAGCATCTACAAAAAAACATGCAAATCTATTTACAAAACCACGACGCTGCTCCCCATCATGAGTACATCAAATTAAGACAATACCTGTTCAAGGTTTTATGCTTAGCTCAGCACATGATTATGACTAAAGCAGATACAGAGGCCTGGCCTAATATGATGAATGAGTTACAGCGGCAGATTCAAAAACTTGACGAATTTCGCGCACGTGCCATGCAAAAATTGCGTCACAATGAATTAGATGGTTGGCAAACTTCTTCCTTGATGAATGATAGTCGCTATGCCAGAGACATTGGCAATGGTTTGATGGAAATTCTGCAAATGCCCTTAAATGCACCACCAGCTGTCGCTGAGGAGGAAATGACACTTAACGCGCGCAAGGAGCAGGGCAGGAAAGCCGAGCTGATGAATAGCGTTAATCACGATGATTAAAAAATAGGGTGAGCTTATCTACGAGGGACTGATAGTGTGGTAGGTGGGTGATAGCGTGTATATGCTTGCCTAGTCAGTCAAAGTGGCTGCTAGCTATGTTAAGCTTAGTTTGTATTGTTTTACTCAGCCATAAGTTAAATTCCTTATGAAAAAAATCCTTAGTCTTTTCTTTGCTATGATTGCACTCATTAGTCTGACGGCTTGTACGAGTAATTCGGGCAAGCCTAGGGTGTCTGCGGGGGCGAGCCATTCAGTGCCGTTTACTGTGGGTTCTGATACACCTGCTTGGATCACTAACGCCATTAGGTTTTATCCATGGTCTAGCGGGCGTAAGATCCGAGTGTCAACAGGTGTGTCTGTCAAACCCACGAAAAATACCAATGCGGGTGTGGGCATTGATTGGTAGTTACCGCGTGTGCAGGAATGAAGTCAGCTTGACAGTAAAAAAATAGCGTGTTAAATTACTTATAACTACATTAGCATATGCTAATATAACTCAGTTTAACTGAGTTATTCTAGTTCGATTTTACTAACAATGCTTCAAGGAGTGCAGTATGAGTTATAAGGAATTAACCCAGGTCGTTTCTGGTAATTTACGCGATTTAAAGCAGGGCAATCCTGAGCTTATGAAAGGCTTTGCTGCCCTATCATCTGCCGCGACCAAAGCAGGTGCACTAGATGAGAAAACCAAGGAGTTATTAGCCTTAGCCATTGCTATTGCGATTCGTTGCGATGACTGTATCGCTTTCCATACGCAAGCTTGTATTCGCTTAGGTATGAGTAAAGAAGAGTTAGAGGAGTTGGTTGGGGTAGCTGTCATGATGGGTGGTGGCCCATCGCTCATGTACGGCAGCCATGCAATTGCTGCTTTTAAGAAGTTCTCCGCAGCGTAATTAGCAATGAGCTGTTACGGGCTTTGTACCTACCACAGACACTAAAAGGGGTGAGGTTTAGACCTCACCCGATTCAAAACACTTCCTAGCACCAGAAACTACTGTGCACCGAGTAACTCAGGTAAACCGAGTGAAACGATCGGCACATAGGTAATGACCATTAGGAATGTCAATAAAATCAGCAACCATGGCATGGCAGCCTTGATTGTTTTAGTTACTGGCATACCGGTGACGGCAGAGCTGACAAATAAGTTCAGACCGACCGGTGGGGTAATGAGACCGATTTCCATATTGACGACCATGATGATACCGAAGTGAATCGGATCAATGCCTAGTTCCACTGCAATAGGGAAGAAAATCGGCGCCATAATTAAAATAATCGCTGATGGCTCCATAAAGTTACCAGCAACCAAGAGCACCAAGTTCACGACAATCAAGAACATCCAGGGCTCTAAGCCAAGTCCTAATACCCATTGCGAGATGAGTTGAGGGATTTGCTCAGTGGTCAGTACATGGGCAAAAAGCATGGCGTTAGCGATGATGAACATCAGCATCACGGTCATTTTGCCTGAGTCTAGCATCACGCGTGGTAAGTCTTTAAAGCCCATATCCTTGTACACAAAGAGAGCAATAAAGGCTGAATAAACTGCCGCCACAGCTGCTGCCTCAGTCGGGGTATACATACCGGAGTAAATACCGCCCAGAATAATCACAATCAGCAACAAGCCCCACAGGGATTTTCTTAAGGCCACGAGCCATTCGCGGAGGCTGGCACGAGGTTGTGCTGGGAGGTTTTTAACGCGCGCTACGATGTAAATGGCTACCATCAGTGCAGCCCCCAGTAACAGTCCTGGTACCACACCCGCAATAAACATTTTACCCACGGATTGCTCAGTAGCAGCCGCATAGACCACCATCACGATGGAGGGTGGAATCAAAATACCTAGTGTACCGGCGTTACAAATAATCCCTGCACCGAACTCAATTGGATAGCCGGAGCGTACCATACCGGCGATCGCAATAGAACCCACGGCAGCTACCGTGGCTGGGCTGGAGCCTGATAGCGCAGCAAAAAGCATACATGCGAGCACCGAACCGATGGCTAAACCACCGCGCACATGACCTACACATGCATTAGCAAAGTCAATTAAGCGTCGAGCCACCCCACCGGTCGTCATAAAGGCGCCCGCAATTAAAAAGAAGGGAATCGCCAGTAGGGTATAGTGTTCAGAGGTTTCAAACATCTTGATCACTAATCCACGCACGGTGTCAGGACTAAAGAACATGATGGTAATGGCACTAGACAGACCTAGTGAAATAGCAATGGGCACACCGATTAGCATCAAGCCGAAAAGCAAAGCAAATAAAACTAGTACTGTCATTACTTCTTCTCCATGACGACATCCGTGTGGTTCGCGTGACGCTGTGTGGAGAGTTCCTCGACCGCGTCTCTAGCTTCATCCGCCAGCCCCAGATCATCTTGCTGACCGGTAATCAAGCGGTAGCCGATTTCTAAATAGCGGATAATAAATAGTAAAAAACCAATCGGCACAATGATCGTGACATGCCAACGAGCGACGCCGAAGCGGTCAAGACCATTGGTTAGGGTGCCATATTTATAAAAGGTATAAACCCACTCTAAGCTGGCTTCAAACATGATGCCGCCATAGAGTAAGCAGGCGCTTAAGCCAATAAAGGCCAGAATACGTCGTGTGCGTGTATCGAATAATTTGATCAGTGCATCTACGCCCAAGTGACCACCGACGCGAACGCCATAGGACATGCAGAAAAAGATGAGCCAGGCAAAGCAGATGGCAGTGAACTCATTGGCCCAGTTAAAAAATGTGGCGGTGTCCATAATGAAGTCGCCAATCGCATCAAAAAAATCACCTGCCGCCGTATCTACAAACCAACCGCCTAGCCCATAAAAAGGTACGTAGAGGTTATTAAACATGGTGTAGAAAAAAGTCACAAGTGTCATCGCAGAAAGAATAAATACGATCAGAAATTTTTCAGTTTTCTGCCATAATAAATCCATTTTGCGGTAGGTATGACTAAACATAAAGTTTTCCTTTACCTAATAGCTGGAAATTTGTGATGCTGCTGTTGCAGCGATTGATATGCGTTATGAGTTGTATAAAAAATGCCCCCTGAGTTGTTTGATAGCTTAGGGGGCATTCATTCACCACGTGATCGAGTGCTTATTTTTTGTTAGCGTCTACGGCTGCTTGAATTAAATCAGCGCCGATTTCACCCTCGAACTTCTTCCATACCGGTTGTACAGCTTCACGCCATTGCTCACGCTCTTCAGGCGTTAGCGTGATGATTTCGGTTGTGCCTGCATTAAGGATATTTTGCTTATCACCGTCGTTTAGCTCTTTAGCCATTTTGTTAACCTCAACAGTGACTTCCTTTAATACATCTTCAAGGGCAGTACGAACATCGCTGTCTAAGCCGTTCCAGAACTTAGTATTGGTGATAACCATGTAGTCAATCAAACCGTGATTTGACTCAGTAATGTACTTCTGCACCTCATGCATTTTTTGAGAATAGATATTGGAATAGGGATTCTCAGCGCCGTTAACTACACCTGTTTGTAGTGATTGATAAACCTCAGCGAAAGCGATTTTACGAGGATTAGCGCGCAATGCTTTAAACTGCTCTTCAAGGACATTAGAAGCCTGTACACGGAAGCGTAGACCACGCGCATCACGCGGTACACGTAGCGGCTGGTTAGCAGATAACTGCTTCATACCATTGTGCCAGTAGGTTAAACCGGTGATGTTCTTATCTTCCATGCTTTTTAAGAGGCTTTGACCCGCTTCACTTTGTTGGAAACGGTCAAGGGCATCAATATCTTCAAATAAGAAGGGTAAATCGAAAATCTGGATTTTCTTCTGGAAATGCTCAAACTTAGCTAAAGAAGGTGCTAATAACTGTACGTCACCAGAGAGTAGGGCATCCATCTCCTGACCGTCACCATATAAGGAAGAGTTAGAGTAGACCTCCACTTTGACCTTATCGCCTAGGCGCTCCTCTGCTTTTTGCTTAAATAATAAGGCGCCTTTACCCTTAGGGGTTGAGTCGGCTACAACGTGAGCGAATTTAATCACAACGGGTGATTGTGCTTGTGCTGTCCCCATAAAGCCTGCCATTGATAATGCAACAGGCAACACGAGCGCTTTAAAATTTTTTTTCATGTGTTTAATACTCCATCCTTAGTGTAAATAAAAGTCGCAAACTCAATGAAACATTGCAAGATGTACATTTGATTACGACTTGAAACCTTAATCATAACTGATTCTAGCTGTAGTTTTCAAAATTTTCTTAATCTGCTGATCTTGCTCAAGGATTCAGGGCAAATCAAGAATATACACGCTAAAATTTTCCCTGAGTTTCGTATTATCAAAGTCGGTCTTGCAGTTTTTTGTAGTAATATCCAATAAAGTGTGTGTTTTATAGCTAAGAAATTCTTAATTGTTAAATTAGTCTGATTGAGGCTTGACATCTTGTTTTATTGATAATATAATCTTTTTCTTAGGTTGTTAGAGGCTCTTTAGCTCAGTTGGTTAGAGCGACGGAATCATAATCCGCAGGTCCCCCGTTCGAGTCGGGGAAGAGCCACCAAACACCTCATATGCGCCCGTAGCTCAGTTGGATTAGAGTGCTTGGCTACGAACCAAGAGGTCGTGGGTTCAATTCCTGCCGGGCGCGCCAGATTATAAGCCCTCATAGCATTTGTTGTGAGGGCTTTTTCATTATGTTTTAGGATAATAAGTGCTTATCCGCTTTTAGAACCGATTAACGATTAACGGTCCCAGTATTCACTCAGGACCGTTACTCTTTGTGCTGTCTTAATCTAGTTTGATGGCTGCAGCTTTAATCATTTCTTGGTATTTTGCTAATTCCTCTTTCGCATAATTAGTGAAATCTTGGGCGCTACCAGGTTCTAAGTCAGAGGCCATATTGCGCATCTGCTGTTGTACACGCTCATCTTTCATACCTTCTGCGTAGGCTTGGTTGAGTTTTTCGATAATAGCTTCCGGTGTGCCGGCCGGCGCGACCACACCAAACCAGGTGGAGATATCGAAATTCGCAATGCCACTTTCTTCAAGTGTCGGTACCTCACTTAAAAAACTACTGCGTTCGGCGGTCGTAACGGCCAAGGCGACGACTTCATCTGCTTTAATTTGTGGGAGTGACGATGCTAGATTATCAAACATGAGTTGCGTTTGATTAGCTAATAGCGCCATTTTGGCGGGGTTTGCACCTTGGTAGGGGATATGCAGCATATCCACCGCCGCACGCTGTTTAAATAATTCGCCAGCCAAATGACCAGCACTGCCATTACCACCCGAAGCGTAGTTAACTTTATCACCATGTTGTTTTAGATAATCAACTAAGGTCTGGACATCGTTGATGCCATTTTCAGTAGCAAACTTTTTATTTAGAATGAGCACATTTGGCACATTGGATAAAAGTATCACCGGCGCAAAGTCTTTGCTCGGGTCAAAGGGCATTTTTTGATAGAGCCAAGGATTAATCGCCATGGTTGCAACCGCTCCCATGCCTAGGGTATAGCCATCGGCTTTGGCTTGAGCAACACTTGCTAAACCCACATTGCCACCGGCGCCGGCTTTATTTTCAACGATCACATTTTGGCCAAGCGTTTCTTGGACTCGCTCACCTAATTGACGGGCGGCTGCATCTAATGGGCCACCCGCAGCGTAGGGCACCACAAAATGAATGACTTTATTAGGATAATTGCTAGCTTCATCGGCTAGGGCAGGGGCATTTGTTAGGCATAAAGCTAAGCCAAGCGCTGTGAGTGTTAAGCGTTTTAAGAAATTACGTTTGTGATTGTTCATATAGAGCTTCCTAGATTCTGTCTGATTAGTTTTTACCGGTGCTACCAAAGCCGCCGCTGCCGCGATCGCTTTGATTGAATTCATCGACCACACGGAATTGTACTTGATGCACTGGCACCACCACCAATTGTGCTAAACGTTCCATCGGTTCAAGCCTAAAGCTTTGCTGACTGCGATTCCACACGGAGACCATCAGCTCACCCTGGTAGTCAGAGTCGATTAAACCGACCAAATTACCTAAAACAATCCCATGCTTATGACCTAAACCGGAGCGCGGTAAAATCATCGCCGCATAGCCCGGATTATCTAAATGGATGGCTAAGCCAGTGGGGATAAGCTCGGTTTGGCCTGGTGCTAGGACTATGGCTTCATCAATACAAGCTCGTAAATCGAGACCGGCAGAGCCAGCGGTGGCATATTGAGGCAGTTGCTGCTCCATGCGTTTATCGAGAATCTTCAGATTGACTAACATGCTTTAATACCTATGTTAAGTTTAACTAATTGCTTTATATTTAAAAAATCGCTATACCTGGCAGCATATACAGTGGCGGCCAAATCACAGCAGAGCAAAAATTAGCGAGTTGAAATTTGTAAAATGGTACCCGTAACACGCCCGCTACTGTGGGTACACTTGAACGTAAGGGACCTAAAAAGCGTCCAAAAAAAACCGCATAAATACCGAATTTACGAAATAGTAGATGAGAACGTAAAATCACATTGCGGTAGCGTTGATAAATCCTGGCATGAAGCAGCCCAGGACGCACTTTACGACCAATGGTGTAGGAGATATTATCACCCAAAAAGCAGCCGATGGAGGCAGCCACACTAATTGGCCAAAAGGGTAGTGCATCCGCCCCGATGAGGGCACCGGTCGCTACCAGGATGACTGTTGCAGGCATCAGCAGACCAATCACAAAAATGGATTCTAGCAAAGCCACCATGCCAATAAGGGGTGGTGCCCAGGCCTTATTTTGAGCAATAAAATTCAAGAATAAATCAACATATGCTTGCATTAGTTACCTTGAGCGATAGCGCCGGGCGATTTCTGCAACCAAGGCAGCGGCAGCAGCTGGTTTTGACGCTGGCTGCATCTCGCTGACGCCACTATCAGCAAACAGCACAAAGCGAGTGCTATCCCTATCCATGACGTCTTGCGCTAGATTACCGACCACCAGAGGTAGCTTTTTACGTTGACGCTTGGCTTCGGCGTATTCGTATAAATTATCCGTTTCGGCAGCAAAGCCGATGGGCCATGGGCCGTTTTCCATGGTGGCAACGCTAGCGATAATGTCTGGATTAGGGGCAAACTCCAGTGCTGGAAAACCACCATCTGCTGTTTTTTTAATTTTGCTAGTGGTGCTATTTTTAATATACCAATCAGCCACGGCGGCGACGGAGATAAAAATATCGTGTGCCGCTGCCATTGTCATCACGACTTCATACATCTCACGCGCCGAGCGCACACTTATAAAATCAACACCATAAGGACGGGGCAGGGCTGTGGGACCAGAAATTAAGGTGACCTTGGCGCCTGCGCGACGTGCTGCCGTGGCAATGGCATAACCCGTTTTACCGGAGGAGCGGTTGGTGATAACTCGCACTGGGTCAATGGCTTCTTCGGTGGGGCCAGCAGTCATTAAGATTTTTATGCCTTGCAGTAGTTTAGGACTGAAGAAGCTAATCATCTCTTCAACTAAGTCTGGCACCTCCAACATGCGTCCTGAACCAATCTCGCCACAAGCCTGCTCACCTGCGGCAGGCCCCCACACGCTAATACCATCATCAATTAAGCGTTGAATATTACGTTGTGTGGCGGGGTTAGCCCACATCTCTCGATTCATGGCGGGTGCAAGGATTAATGGGCAAGCTCCACGGGCTAAACAAAGGGTTGATAGTAAATCATCAGCCAAGCCATGGGCTAATTTTGCAATAAAATCAGCGCTGCATGGGGCAATCAAGATCGCATCGGCCTCACGACTTAAATTGATATGCGCCATGCTATTAGCCATGGTGGGATCGAGGGTTTCGCTATATACATGCTTACCGGATAGGGCTTGCATGGTGGTTGGTGTAATAAAGGCGCAGGCGGCATCCGTCATCACGACCTGAATGCTGGCCCCCTGATCCTGCAAACGTCGGCATAACTCTGCACTTTTATAGCAAGCAATACCGCCGGTTAGTCCGAGCACGATACGCTTTTCACTAAGCAGCTGGCTCATGATGCATTCTCCTCTGTCGTTTAGACTTGCTTCTGTCGTCGAATTCTAAGTAATTCGTCCAGTATTAATAAGCCAGCGCCCACGGTAATAAAGCAGTCGGCTAAGTTAAAGGCGGGGAAGTAACGATCGCCCCAGTAAAACAGTAAAAAATCAATCACATGACCGAGTAGCAAACGATCGATCAAATTGCCTAAAGCCCCCGCTAGAATTAAGGTCAGCGCCAAATTAAATAATGATTTAGCAGGATTGCGTCGCAGCAAATAAATAATCACGGCGCTAGCAATGAGACTGAGGGCAGCAAAAAACCAACGCTGCCAACCTCCGTGATTGGCTAGAAAACTAAAGGCCGCCCCGGTGTTATAGACCAAAATAAAATCAAAAAATGGCAGTATATTCAGGCGCTCAGCAAACTGGAAATTTAGTTCAAAATACCATTTACTGAGTTGATCTAACACAATCAAGACGGCTGCAATCACTAACCATCGACTCAGGGGCCAGTGGCTCTGAGCAAGCGTTGCTGTCGGCTTTTTATGAGCCGACAGGGTTTGCGCTTGAGACTCTGCCGGCTTAGGCATAGTGACGTTCCTCGCCGTGCGTGGTCAGATTTTCAATGCAGCGACCGCAAATGCCTGGGTGCTCAGGATCCTCATTAACATCCTCACGATAATGCCAACAACGTTCACATTTCTCATGGTTAGAGGCTGTAATTTCAAAGCGCGGCTCGGTACTGTCGGCAGCGGCTTGATGAAGTGTGGCGCGCGATACGATAAAGACAAAGCGTAAATCATCCGCTAAGCTCTTAAGCAACTCATAATCCTCGCCAGTCGCATAAATATCGACCTCAGCCTGTAGGGCAGAACCGATTTTACCTGCGCTGCGCACCTCCTCTAAGTCTTTATTGAGTCGTGCACGAATTTCAAGTATGCGTGCCCATTTCGCCAGTAATACGTCAGCATCCTCAATCGCAGGTAGGGTTTCAAAGACCTCGGTAAAAATAGTTAAGCCATCTGCTAGTGCCGTGTTTTTAAGGAAAGTGCGGCGCATCTCAGTCCACGCCTCCTCACATGTAAATGAGAGGATGGGGGCCATCAGTTTGACCAAGGTCATGGTGATGTAATAAAGGGCTGTTTGCGCTGAACGACGCGCAAGGCTTTCCTTAGCCGTGGTGTAGAGGCGGTCCTTTAAAATATCCAAATAGAAAGCGCCTAAGTCCTCTGAGCAATAGATCTGCAAGCGATGCACTGCTGGGTGGAACTCATACTTGTCATAGAGTTTTTGGATATAGTCCTGCATCGTGGCCGCTGAGGCAATGGCAAAACGATCCACTTCCAGTAGCTCATCAAGGGCAACTAAATCCTTAGTCACATCAAAATCGCTGAGATTACCTAGGAGGAAGCACAGGGTATTACGAATCCGGCGATAGCTCTCAACCACACGTTTTAAGATCTGATCGGAAATCGATAACTCACCCGAGTAGTCGGTAGCCGCCGTCCATAGACGAATAATCTCTGCACCGAGGGTATCAGACACCTGCTGGGGCGCAATGACATTACCCAGGGACTTACTCATTTTGCGACCATTGCCGTCCACCACAAAGCCGTGTGTCAATAAACCGTTGTAGGGTGGACGACCATAGAGCATGGACGAGGTCAAGAGAGAAGAGTGGAACCAGCCGCGATGCTGATCCGAGCCCTCTAAGTAAAGATCGGCAGGCCAGCGTAAATCATCGGCATGGGAACCCTTGAATTCGTGGTTTTGACCGCCCATCACATGCACATGCGTGGTGCCTGAATCAAACCAGACATCTAAGGTGTCTTGGTTTTTCTCATACTGATCGGCCTCATCACCGAGGAAATCCGAAACCCTAACCGACTGCCAGATCTCGATACCTTCTTTTTCGACGAGTTTAGCAATGTCCTCTAACAGCTCAATGGTGCGAGGGTGTAATTCTCCTGTTTCCTTATGCACAAAGAATGCCATCGGTACACCCCACTGACGTTGACGCGAGAGGGTCCAGTCTGGGCGGTTGGCAATCATATTGTGCAAGCGGGCACGACCCCAGGCAGGATAGAAGTTAGTATTTTCCACGCCCTCTAAGGCGATTTCACGTAAGCTGCGAGTGTCGTCATGGGCCGTTCTGTCCATGCCAGCGAACCATTGGCTAGTAGCACGATAAATCACTGGTGTCTTATGACGCCAGCAGTGCATGTAGCTGTGGTTAAGCTTTTCGAACTTAAGCAAATTGCCGGCAGCCTTTAAGGCCTCAACAATTTTAGGATTGGCATCCCAGATTTTCATGCCGCCAAACAGGGCTAAGCTATCGGCGTAAACACCATTACCCATAACCGGGTTTAGGATCTCATCATCCTGCATACCGTATTGCTTACAACTAATAAAGTCCTCCACACCATACGCTGGTGAGGAGTGCACAATACCGGTACCGGCATCAACCGTGACATAATCGGCTAAATTAATCTTTGATAAGCGGTTGTAGCCCGGATCCATTTTTGCTAATGGATGGTAAAAGCCAATACCTTCAAGCGCTGCGCCTGTACACGTTGCTATCACTTCGCCGCTTAAACCATAAGCTGCAAG
Source organism: Oligella sp. HMSC09E12 (assembly GCF_001808505.1). Lineage (NCBI taxonomy): Bacteria > Pseudomonadati > Pseudomonadota > Betaproteobacteria > Burkholderiales > Alcaligenaceae > Oligella > Oligella sp. HMSC09E12. The sequence continues at coordinate 34,373 of NZ_KV793516.1, read as the reverse complement.
ACAATCTTCATAGCGATCCTTGGCCAAGATTAATAGCTCACCACTGGCAGGGCGCGGGCTGACCTTGACTAACACATAGTCTAACTCAGGGTGTACGTTAAGCGCTTGGTTAGCAACCAGGGTCCAGGGGGTGGTGGTCCAGATAGCCACGGCGCCATCGGCAATGCTGTCAAGTCCAAAGGCCTTGGCCACTTTGTCTTTTTCAGCAAAGGGGAAGGCCACATCAACTGCCGGATCCATGCGATCCTGATACTCTACCTCGGCTTCAGCCAGGGCTGAACCGCAATCAAAACACCAATTGACCGGTTTTAAGCCACGGAAGACGTAGCCCTTTTCGATCATTTTAGCGAGGGCACGAATCTCATCGGCTTCGTTTTGATAGTTCAGGGTGAGATAAGGATTATCCCACTGACCTAAGACACCAAGGCGAATAAAGTCCTCGCGTTGGTTAGCGATTTGCTCCATAGCATAGGCACGTGCTTTAGCCATCATCTCTTTCGTGGCTAGGTTTTTGCCGTACTGCTTTTCGATTTGAATTTCAATCGGCATACCGTGACAGTCCCAGCCTGGCACAAACGGTGCATCAAAGCCTGACATATTGCGGCTTTTGAGAATAATATCCTTGAGAATTTTATTAACAGCGTGACCGATGTGGATACTACCATTAGCATAGGGAGGGCCATCATGCAAAATAAACTTAGGTCGACCTTTTGAGGCTTCACGAATTGCTTCGTAGACCTTTTTTTCTTGCCATTCTTTAACCCAAACGGGTTCGCGCTTTGCTAAATTACCTCGCATGGGGAATTGGGTTCCCGGGAGGTTTAATGTATCTTTATAGTCCATGCTGATTAAAATATTCACGAGCAGTGTCCAAGTCTTGATTCATGGCACTGACTAGGGTTTCTAAATTAGGAAATTTTTCTTCGTCCCGTACATGCTGTAGGAACTCGACTGTTACTAGTTTACCGTAAGCATCGATGTTTGTATCTATCAGGTGCACTTCAAGTAGCACTTCGCCATTGGCAGTGACCGTCGGTCTGACGCCTAAACTGGCAATGCCAGCCATGGCAGGGTAATGAGCGCTTAATTGGTGTAGCGGTGACTCATGCGCTGAGGTGCTGGACGGCGCCTGAATTGTCGTAGGCGGAATCAGACCTCTGACTTTGACCACATACACCCCAGAACGAATAGCACAGTGGGGCATCAGCTTAATATTTAAGGTCGGATAGCCCAAGGTACGCCCCAGTTTTTTGCCGTGCGTGACACGACCGCTGATACTGTAAGGACGTCCTAAAAAACGATTGGCCGCTGCGATATCGCCAAAGGATAAGGCATTACGTAACTCGGTACTGGAATAGCGGATACCGTGAGAGTCATTTACATCCTCAATGGTTTCCACTTCAAAGCCATGGCGCTGACCGTAAGTGCGGAGTAAGGCGAGATCGCCCTCACGTTTATGACCGAAACGAAAATCTTGCCCCACGAGTAAATAGCGTAGTTTAAGCTGCTTGACGAGAATTTCTTCAATATAAGCAGTCGGTGAGGTATGTGCTAATGCCTCATTAAAATGACTGAGCGAAACAAAGTCAGCACCCAAAAGGCGTAAGCTGCAGATTTTGTCTCTAAGGGTGCTAATGCGTGTTGGTATTAGCTCAGGACGCTTATTCAGAAGCGCAAAATACTCTCGTGGATGCGGTGTAAAGGTCATCACCCCCATCGCCAAGCCTCGTTGAGTCGCTGCTTTTTTAAGACGATAGAGGAGGCTGGCGTGGCCGCAATGGACGCCGTCAAAATTGCCAATGGTCAGGGCGGTGCCGGGATAGTCCACCGCATCTAGGCTAAATGAGTCGGGAATAATGGTATTTTTCACGGGCATCAGTTTAACATGAACCGCCCCACTGGCTTGCTATAATGAAGGTTTTTCCGCACAACATTACTAGTGATTATTTATGAGTTCAAGCATTGAGACGACGCTTTCTACCCGTTCGCAAGCAGCAGCGACTAAAACGCAACGCATCGTGATTTTAATTTCTGGTCGCGGTTCTAATATGCAGTCAATCGTGCGGATGGCCCAAGCGCGCCAGGATATGGAGGTGGTGGCCGTGATCGCTAATCGTGCTGATAGCGCTGGTTTGCTGTGGGCCAAGGAGCAGGGGATTAGCACGCAGTTAGTTGCGCACCGTGACTACCCCGATCGTTTGGCTTTTGATCGCGCCTTGATGGCGTGTATTGATAGCTATCAGCCAGATTGGGTGATTTTGGCCGGATTTATGCGTATTCTAACGGATGTTTTTGTCAGCCACTACATGGCTAAACTCATTAATATTCATCCTTCATTATTACCCTTATTTCCCGGTTTGGATACACATCAGCGAGCGTTGGAGGCCGGTTGTACCGTACATGGTAGCACGGTGCATTTTGTGACCCCCGAGTTAGATGCAGGTCCTACCATTGCGCAGTCATTGGTGCCCGTGTTGCCGAGTGATGATGAAGCGAGTTTGACGTCGCGCGTACTAGCGATCGAGCATCAGTTGTACCCGGCGGTTATTGATTATTTAGTCAGTGGTGTTTGTTATTTAGATGAGCAAGAACAGGTGCAGTGGACTAAGCCAGCGCAGCGATTATTTGCTCACCCTGGGTTAAAGGATTTTTTGAGTAATTAAGATGGTCAAACAGAGAAAAAAGCCCACCTCAGGCCGTGTTCGTCATATTGCCGGTGGCACTAAAGGCAGCGTTACAGCGCACCATAAAGCGCGAAGTCCGGCCGATTTTGCAACGGTACGCCTCCAGCAATTACAGCGGGTGCTGACTGAGATTTTGAAGTTTAAGCATCCTGCTGATGCGGTTTTATCCCAGTGGTTTCGAGAGCATCGTTCACTGGGTTTGCGTGACCGTGCTGAGATTGCAGAGACGGTGTTTGATATTTTGCGACACTTGCGCCTTTATCGTCATTTTGCTCAAAGCGGTGAGGGCAGTGAGTATCGTCGTTTGGCTATCTTGGGGCTCGCTGCAACCAATGGTGAGGACTATGTTGCTGGGCTGTTGACACCCTTCGAGGCCGAGTGGTTGGCGCATGTTAAGGCCTTGCCCTTAGAGGGGATGGCGTGGGAGGTGCGTCATAGCCTGCCTGACTGGTTGGCTGCAAAGTTTCGTGATTTACCGGCTGCAGACCGTTTAGTAGAGGCTTTAAACAACAAGGCGCCTTTGGATTTGCGCGTTAATCCCTTAAAAATTCAGCGTGATGAGGCACTTCAGTTGATGCAAGCGGCGCCCTATGCGGCAGCGGAGCCGGAGCCAAGTAAATTTTCCCCTTGGGGTATTCGTCTGGCAAATAAACCGGCGATTAACCACTGGCCTTTATTTAAGAATGGCAGTTTGGAGGTGCAGGACGAGGGTAGCCAAATTCTCTGTGCCTTGGTGGGGCCGCGGCGTAGCGATATGGTGATTGATTTTTGTGCCGGTGCCGGTGGCAAGACTTTATTACTCGGGGCGATGATGCGTTCAGCCGGTCGATTATACGCCTTTGATGTGTCCGAGGCGCGTTTAGCCAGAGCACGTCCGCGTCTGTCACGCAGTGGTTTGTCTAATGTCACCCCAGTGGTGATTGCGAATGAAAATGATCCACGGGTTAAGCGCTTAGCAGGCAAAGCTGAACGGGTCTTGGTGGATGCGCCTTGTAGCGGCTTTGGTACCTTACGCCGTAATCCAGATATGAAGTGGCGTCAAAGTCCGGCGGCACTCGCCGAGTTATGTGACTTGCAACAGCGCATCTTGCAGAGTGCAGCGCGTTGCGTTGCACCAGGCGGGCGTTTGGTTTACTCGACCTGCAGTGTTTTGCCCGAGGAAAATGAAGCGCAAATCCAGCAGTTTTTGGCGAAGCACTCTGACTTTCGTTTGTTAAATGCTGTGACTACCTTAGGTGATCGCATTCAGGGTCTGACTAGCGAGGATGATTATTTGCGCTTAAGACCAGATGTGCACGGCACCGATGGTTTTTTTGCTGCCGTACTAGAACGGCGCTCAGCCTAATCGACGACACGGTGATTTGATACAGTCGCATGTTTTTAATTAAAGGAACTCGAATTCAAAGATGCTTGAGCAATTAAACCCTGAGCAACGTAGTGCAGTGACCACCGATCAACAGCATGTGCTGGTGTTAGCGGGGGCCGGCAGTGGCAAGACTAAGGTCTTAACCAGTCGTATGGCGTGGTTAATTCAGCAGGGCTTAAGTCCTGCTTCTTTATTAGCAGTGACTTTTACGAATAAGGCTGCTAAAGAGATGCTGTCACGCTTGGCCTCGATTACCCCTCTCAATACCCGCAGTATGTGGATTGGTACCTTCCACGGGCTATGTAATCGAATGTTGCGCGCGCATTATCGTGATGCTGGCTTAGCGCAGCAGTTTCATATTCTTGATAGCTCGGATCAGCAATCGGCGATTAAGCGTCTTTTAAAAACGCATTCAATTGATGTTGAAAAGTTTCCTGTGCGTGATGTGCAACGCTTTATTAATGCTCATAAGGAAAAGGGCGAGCGTGCGAGTGATTTGCAGGCTTGGGATCCACACAGCGCGAAATTAATTGAGTTATTTCAGCTTTATGATGAGCAATGTCAGCGCGAGGGGGTGGTGGACTTTACCGAGCTGTTGCTACGCTGCTATGAGTTGCTAAGCCGTAATCAATTGATCCGAGAGCATTATCAGCGGCGCTTTCAGCATATTTTGATTGATGAATTCCAAGATACGAACGATTTGCAATATCGTTGGTTATGTCTGTTAGCGGGTGGTGGCGCCAGCTTATTTGCTGTGGGTGATGATGATCAGTCGATTTACGCCTTTAGAGGGGCAAATGTCGATAATATGATGGCGTTTGAACGTGACTATGCGCGCGGCAGTATCATCCGCTTGGAGCAGAATTATCGATCTTACGGTCATATCTTAAATAGTGCTAATGCACTTATTAAGCATAATCCTAAGCGCTTAGGTAAGGCCTTATGGACGGAGCGTGGTGAGGGCGAACCGGTGCGTATTATGGAGCTTGATAATGAGCAGGAGGAAGCACGCTGGGTGGTGGATGAGATTCGTTCACTGTGTCGCGAGGGTACAGCACGTCAGGAAATCGCAATTCTGTATCGTAGTAATGCACAATCGCGCGCCCTTGAACATGCCTTATTTAGCGCTGCGATACCGTATCGAGTGTATGGTGGTACCCGTTTCTATGAGCGTCAGGAGATTAAGCATGTGATGGCTTATTTACGCTTAATCCAGAGTTTGAACGATGATACGGCTTTTTTGCGCGTAGTCAATTTTCCGGCCCGTGGTATTGGTGCACGCACCTTGGAGACCTTGGGTGATTATGCGCGCGCCATCGGTTGTAGTTTAGCGATGGCCGTGGGGGCCGTTAGCGGTCGTGGTGGCACGGCCTTAAGCGCCTTTATTGAGCTGATTCAGGCGATGCGTCGTGTTGCTGAAACAGTGAGTTTAGCTGAATTAATCCAACATGTGATAGTGCATGCCGGCCTGAAGACCTATTATGAAAATGAGCGCGAGGGACAGGAGCGTTTAGATAACTTAGAGGAACTTGTTAACGCTGCTCAGGTCTTTAGCTATGAAGAAAACTTCGAGGGCAAAAAGGCCGTAGAGTTAGTTAAGCAGGTGGCGACTGATGTGGAGTTTGCGGTTGAGGAAAGTAGTGCCTTAGCCGAGTTTTTATCGCATGCTTCATTAGAGTCTGGTGATAATCAGGCCGAGCGGGGTGAGGATGCGGTTCAGCTGATGACGATTCATGCGGCCAAGGGTTTGGAGTTTCAGGTGGTCTTCTTAACCGGCTTGGAGGAGGGGTTATTTCCTCATGAAAATAGTCTGCTCGAAGAGGGCGGTCTGGAGGAGGAGCGCCGCTTAATGTATGTGGCCATCACGCGGGCACGGGAGCGGCTGTATATCACGATGGCACGTAGTCGTATGTTATATGGGCAGTCACGATATGCCTTGCGTTCCAGTTTTCTGGATGAAATGCCTGAAGCAGCGCAGAAGTGGCTCTCGCCTAAGGACGTGAGCTATTATGCTGCAGCACGAGGGCAGAGTGCGTGGAGCGGTTCTTCTTTTGGTGGTCGTGCGAACACGGGCGGAGCTGCTTTTCCAGGTGGGACGATTGGGGCAGGCCGCGCCACACAAGCGCAAGCGCCGATGAGCTCAGGTGTACGCGTCGGTGAGCAGCTGTTTAAAATAGGTTTAAGCGTGCGTCATTCACGATTTGGCGAGGGTGTGATTATGCAGTTGCAAGGACAAGGTTCGGATGCCACTGCTAGAATTTATTTCTCCGAACACGGGGAAAAGAATTTAGCCCTCGGTATTGCGAAGCTTGAAATAGTGAAGGCTTAAATCAGTCAGCGAGATAGGAGTTTATGGTGAGTCAAAAATCTTTCTTAAGATTATCCTTAAGCGGTATGGGCATGCTGCTTTGTGTCAGCCTCATATCGGCTTGTAGCTCCTCACAGGAGCTACAGCGTCCGGTCAGTAACCTAGATGGCAAGCAAAGCGCTCAGTCTCGTAGTAGTCAGGGGGCGTGGCGTAGTGGTTCTGGCGTGCAGATTTACGGCACGATTGATGCTGGTTACGGCTATTCTTCAAGCAAAACAACGGTCACACGTCCCGATGGCAGTCGCAGCACCATGCGTTCTAGTCATAGCGGCTTACAGAGTGTTGGGCGCTAGTGGCTTCTTTTGCTGTGCCGATGGTCGCGATGGCTCAGTCTGCGCAAGATTTAATTTAAGCTTTAAAAGTATAAAAGCTGCTTGAGTTTACAAGCAGCTTTTAACTTTATATTGGCTATCAAACGAGGCGCTTTATTGGCTTGGAGGTACGAAGCCATGGGCTTCAACATCCTGATCCTCGAATAAATAGCTTTCCATTTGCCCGGTGAGGTATTTACGCGCACGCGCATCGGCTAGATTTAGGCGATTTTCGTTAACTAAGCGCGTTTGAATATTGATCCAATCCTGCCACGCTTGCTTAGAAATATTTTCCCAAATCTTTTTGCCCAACTCACCTGGGTAGGGAGGGAAGTCTAGACCCTCTTTCTCTTCTTTGTATTTAGCACAGTAAACTAAACGACTCATACTAGATTCCTGATTTAAAATTTTTGAAAAAAATCAAACTGTTGCGATTACGATTGTAATTCAATTGCTTTGACTTGGGCAAATCGCTGACGGAGCCCTGAATAAAGCCACGTTTAATAAACCAATGGGAGGTCCGTGTGGTGAGAACGAACATGCGCTTATAGCCTAAGGCCTTGACGCGTTGTTCAGCGTGGCGCAATAAGGTCTCGCCATCACCGGCATTTTGCCAATCGGGATGGACAATCAAACAAGCCATCTCAGCCATTTTCTCCTCTGGGTAGGGGAAGATGGCAACACAACCGTAAATAACCCCGTCATGCTCTAGCACGGAGAACTTTTCTACATCACGTTCAATGATGCCACGGTCACGCGGCACTAAGGTGCCATCGGCTTCTAGTGGTTGAATTAAGCTTAAAATCGCCCCAATATCATCCACGGTAGCGGGGCGTAGGTCATCCAGTGAGTCTTCCACCACCATCGTACCGACCCCATCGTGGGTAAAATACTCAAGTAACAAGGAGCCGTCAATTTCAAAAGGTATTAAGTGTGCGCGCTTGACCCCGCGACGTACTGCTTCGGTGGCCCATTTAAGATAGGACTGCGTCTGTGGTTCTAGCAGCTTTGAGGCAATTAAGCGCTCGGCTTCGGCACGAGCTAACTCGGTAATCAAGGTGCCTTCTGCATCTCGCACACGATTGTCCTGCGTGACAAAAAGCAGCTTGTCCGCCTGCAAGGCACCTGCAATGCTGGTCGCTAATTCCTCCATGGCCAGATTAAAAGCCTCACCTGTCGGTGAAAAGCCGATGGGAGAGAGGAGCACAATGGCATTGAGTGCGAGTGCTTTGCGGATTGAGTCTAAGTCAAATTTACGTACCTTGCCCGTGTGCTTATAATCAACCCCATCAACCACACCGACGGGTTGTGCAATCACAAAGTTACCGGAAATGATATGGATTTGTGAATTGGACATGGGGGTGTTAGGCAGCCCCTGACTAAAGGCGGCCTCAATATCTAAACGAATTTCACCGGCTACCTCTTTACAGCATTCGAGTACATCCACCGCGGTGGGCTCAATCACGCCACGTTGTAGCTGAGTGTCAATGCCTTTAAGTTTAAGCTGCTGATTTACTTGAGGGTGAGACCCATACACCACCACCAGCTGCACGCCGAGCGCACTGAGGAGGGAGAGATCGATAACCAAGTTATTCAGCTTGGATTCCTCAATTAACTCACCCCCAAAGGCAATCACAAAGGTTTTACCTCGTACCTCACGCACATAAGGCGCCACCTCCCTAAACCATCGCACGAATTGGGTCGGTGCAAATTCAGCGGCTTCAAGCGCTGAAACGGTCTCAATTTCCTGTGGGTTTGACATGGCTGCTTAAACCTCTTTGCTAATAATATAATGAGTAAACCTTTGATTTTAGCCTAAATCGCAGTCTTGTATAATCCTAATCAGGCACAATCTACTAAGCCTTAAAAAATTTATAAAATTATTACTACTACAATTAGCTATGCAAAAATCACAAGATCGAGACAGCTCAGATCTTTCATCTAAAGTAGCCCTATCGCAGACTAAACAACTGCCACCGTTTATCGACTTTCCTGAAGATTTACCGGTGAGCGAGTGCAGAGCGGAAATTCAAAACGCACTAGCGCAACACCAAGTGATTATTGTGGCGGGTGAAACCGGTTCGGGTAAAACAACGCAATTGCCGAAAATTTGCTTAGCCATGGGGCGCGGTCAAGATAAAATGATTGCCCATACTCAACCACGGCGCATTGCTGCTGTGTCTGTCGCCAAGCGTATTGCGCAAGAACTAAAGACTGAGGTTGGGCAATTAGTGGCTTATCAGGTGCGCTTTAATGAGCGTAGCGGACCTCGTTCGCAGATTAAGCTGATGACAGATGGTATTTTATTGGCCGAAACCCAACGTGATCCGCTATTAAAACGTTATGACACCATTATTATTGATGAGGCGCATGAACGCAGTTTAAATATTGATTTTCTGTTGGGCTTTTTAAAAAATCTACTCCCTAAGCGACCTGATTTGAAAGTGATCATTACCTCGGCCACCATTGATGCTGAGCGTTTTGCTGAGCATTTTAAGGATGCCGAGGGTCGTCCCGCGCAATTGATTGAGGTGAGCGGGCGCATGTATCCAGTGGAAATACGTTATCAACGTGAGGATAGTTATGGCGCGGTGAGCGACGATGGGGATGAGGATAATGAGCAGCCTGACTTGAGTGAGATGATTAGCGATGCGGTCAGTGAATGTATACGCTCTGGTCCAGGTGATATTCTGGTGTTTTTGCCTGGAGAGCGAGAAATTCGCGAGGCGGCGGAGGTGTTGCGCCAAGTTAATCAGCAAGGTTTGGAGGTGTTACCACTGTTTGCGCGCATGTCGCAAGCTGATCAGGAGCGTATTTTCAAGCCGAGCACCAATCTTCGTCGAGTCATTCTCGCCACCAACGTTGCCGAAACGTCTTTGACGGTACCAGGGATTCGTTTTGTGGTTGATAGCGGTTTGGCACGGGTTAAGCGCTATTCGTGGCGTAATAAGGTGGAGCAGTTGCAGATTGAGCCGATCTCCAAGGCGGCAGCCAATCAGCGTGCTGGCCGTTGTGGTCGCTTGGGGCCGGGTATCTGTATTCGTCTATACTCTGAAGAGGATTTTAAGCGCCGTCCGGATTATACTGATCCCGAGGTGCTGCGTTCCTCATTAGCCTCTGTGATTTTGCGTATGAAGGCGTTGCGCTTGCATGATATTGAGGCGTTTCCCTTTGTCGATAAACCAAGCGGCCGAGCGATTGCCGATGGCTATCATTTACTGCAGGAATTGGGTGCCTTAAATGAGCATAATCGCTTGACCTCGACTGGTCGTATGCTGTCGCGGCTACCCTTAGATCCCAAAATTGCACGCATGATTTTGGCTGCAAAAGAGCATCATTGTTTGACTGAAATGTGCATTATCGCTGCGGCCTTATCCATTCAGGATCCACGAGAACGCCCCTTTGAAGCGCAGGAAGCCAGTACCCAAGCACATGCGAAGTTTCGTGATAAAGAGTCGGAGTTTATTTCTTATTTAAAGCTCTGGAGTTGGTATCAAGAGCAATATGAGAGCCGTGAGTCAAATCGCAAATTGCAACGCCAGTTACGTAAGGAGTTTTTATCCCCGCTACGCCTAAGAGAGTGGCAAGATATTCATCAGCAAATTAGGCAGTTGGTAGAGGAGCAACAATGGCGTTTTAATCAGGTTGACGCTACCTATGAGGAATTGCATCGAGCCTTATTAAGCGGCTTATTGGGTAATATCGGTTTACGCAGTGAAAGCGTGCGTGAATATGAGGGCGCCCGCGGTATTCGCTTTGTGGTGCACCCGAGCTCCTATTTACAGCGACGGGCGGCAAAGTGGATTATGGCAGCCGAGTTAGTAGAAACCACACGCCTCTTTGCACGCACCGTAGCCCGGGTGGAGCCGCAATGGATAGAGCAAGCAGGTCGCCATTTATTAAAAAAGCTCTATTCTGAACCACATTTTGACCCGCGTCGCGGTCAGGTGATGGTGTATGAGCGAGCGACCCTCTATGGTTTACAGCTTTATCAGGGGCGCAAGATTAGTTATGCGCGACTGGACCCTGCCCATGCACGGGAGTTATTTATTCGTGAGGCCTTGGTGGCGGGCGCAATACGGCAAAACTTGCCTTTTTTGACGCATAACTTGCGCTTGATTGAGGAGATTGAGCATTTAGAACATAAGTCACGTCGCCAAGACATCTTGGTGGATGATGAGTTAATTTATCGCTTCTATGATCAATATATTCCTCAGGATATGCACCAAGTGGCGACGTTGGAGCATTGGTATAAAAATCTCTCAAGCGCAGAGCAGGCACAACTAAAACTGAATAAAGATGAGTTAATGCGGCATGAGGCTGCCGGTATCAGTACCGAGCAGTTTCCTAAGTATTTAGAGTTAGATGGTTTAAGCTTAAAATTAACTTATCATTTTGAGCCTGGTTCACCTAAAGACGGGGTGACCATGGAGGTGCCGGTGTATGCTTTAAAGCAGATCAATCCAATCCACACGCAATGGTTAGTGCCGGGCATGCTTAAGGAAAAGGTCGCCCTGTTGTTACGCTCATTGCCGCAGCGCTTACGGCGCCATTGTGTGCCGATTCCAGACTATGCCGAACAATTTGTCGAGGCCGTGTCCGCTGCACCGGCCTTAAAAGAAAAGCCGCTCTTATCCGTCTTGATTGATGATATTTGGCAGCAAACAAGGGTGCGGGTACAGAGCACAGATTTTAAAGAGGAAACGATTCCGCCGCATCTCTCGATGATTTATAAAGTGGTCGATGAGCATGGGCGGATGTTGAGTTCTAGTCGTAATTTGGCTTTATTAAAGGCTGAGCATGCGCCAGCCGCTGAACAAAGCTTTAAAGAATTGCTGGGAGAGGATAGGGGTACGCAAGCCACCCTAGAAGACCATCAGCATATTAGCAGCTGGGATTTTGGTGAATTACCAGAATTACTGGAGCTTAAGCGTGGACGACAAACCGTGGTCGGTTACCCCGCTCTCGTGGATCAGGGTAATGATTGTCGCATTGATGTATTTGATGAGCTGCATGAGGCGACCGCAGCGCATCGCCAGGGTTTGATCCGCCTCTTTAAAATCGCCCTAAAGGAGCAAATTCGCTACCTTTCAAAAAATCTCAAGGCGCTGCCACAGTTAGGCATGCTCTATCTGAGTCTAGGGACGCAAGAGGAGTTACAAGAAGAAATTATTGATTGTGCGCTGATTCAATCGTGTTTAGCTACGCCATGGCCGAGTGATGAAGCAAGCTTTAATGAACGGGTGAGGGATGCCAAAGGGCGCTTTGGTCTGTTATTGCAGGAAGTCATCCGCTTATTGCAACAAATTATGAATGAATGGGCCACGGCTTTAAAAAAATTGAACCTCATTAAAGCGCATAAAAAGGCCTATGAAGATATTTCACAGCAGCTTAATACGCTGATTTATAAGGGCTTTGTAAGTCGTGTTGACTATAATATCCTACAGCATTACCCACGTTACCTAAGAGCGGTACAATTGCGTATTGATAAATTAAAAAATGACCCGAGCCGCGATCAGCATTTGATGCATGATGTGCAGCTGTTGCAATCGAAGTATCAGCGTCGCTTATCCCAGCTTAAGGGAGTACCTGATCCGCAGATGGATGAGTTTGCTTATTTATTGCAAGAATTACGGGTGGCTTTATTTGCGCAGGAGTTGCGTACGCCCATGCCGGTTTCCGTCAAGCGTTTGGAAAAAGCGTGGCATAGTATGTCACACTAACATAGTAGTATTAGAGAGTAGATTATGAGTGATACCTTGCTCGCCACCGCTGAGTCTGGTGCGGCTGAGCTGTCAGCCACCCCAGCGTTTGTGCATTTACGTACCCATTCCGAGTATTCGGTGGTGGACGGTACCATCCGTATCGGCGATATGATTAAGCAGGCCAAGGCATTTAATCAACCGGCCTTGGCTTTGTCCGATTTGGGTAATTTATTTGGTTATATCAAGTTTTATAAGGCAGCTCGTCAAGCCGGTATTAAGCCGATAGCCGCTTGTGATTTTTGGATTGATAATCCGCAGGATGAAAAAAAGCCTTATCGTTGTTTGCTAATCGCTCGTAACCATGCCGGTTATTTACAACTATGCCGCTTGATTTCCCGCTCCTGGATTGATAATCCACAAATTGATCGGGGTCAGTTAAAGCCAGAATGGTTGGCAGATCCTGCTGAAACCGATGGTTTGATTTTATTATCGGGGGCGCGCGCAGGCGATATCGGTCAAGCGCTTGAGGTCGGTCGTTTTGAGCAGGCGCTGAGTTTGGCAGAGCATTGGGCTAAGTTATTTCCTAATCGCTTTTATATTGAATTGCAAAGAGCGGGATTTGAGGGCGATGAGCGCTATGTGCAAGAAGCTTTAAAGCTAGCTCAAGAGGCTCACTTACCGGTGGTAGCCACCCATCCCATCCAGTTTTTAAAAGCCGATGATTTTGATGTGCATGAGGTGCGGGTGTGTATTGCTGAGGGTGAGGTATTAGCCAATGCCAATAGAAGCAAACGCTTTAATTCGCAGCAATATTTTCCTAGTTCAGAGGAAATGCTGAATAAGTTCAGCGATATTCCTTCAGCCACGATGAATGCCGTGGAAATCGCCAAGCGCTGTAATCTCACGATTCAACTCGGCAAGCCGAATTTACCAGATTTTGAGACCCCTGAGGGGATGACGCTGGACGAGTATTTAATCAGCCTATCACATCAAGGTCTGGATAAGCGACTGGAGTTTTTATTTCCCGATGCTGAGGAACGGGCTAAGCAAGAACCAGCCTATCGAGAACGCTTGGCGCTAGAGTGTAAAATCATCATTGATATGGGCTTTCCAGGCTATTTCCTGATCGTACAGGATTTTATTAACTGGGGTAAGTCCAATGGCGTGCCGGTAGGTCCCGGTCGAGGTTCGGGGGCGGGCTCACTGGTCGCTTATTCACTGGGCATTACCGATTTAGACCCGATTCGTTATGACTTACTATTTGAGCGCTTCCTTAATCCGGAACGGGTTTCCATGCCTGACTTTGATATTGACTTCTGTCAGGATCAGCGTGAAAAAGTCATTGATTATGTTAAGGAAAAGTACGGGCGTGATGCGGTTAGTCAGATTGCTACTTTTGGTACCCTGGGAGCCAAGGCGGTAGTGCGAGATGTTGGTCGCGTATTGGAAATGCCATATTCCCTATGTGATGGACTGTCTAAATTAATTCCGTTTAACCCAGCAAAGCCATGGAGTCTTAGTGATGCCATGGAGGGTGAGCCGGAGTTTAGGCGACGTTATGAGCAAGACGAGGAGGTTAAGTCCATTGTTGATGCCTCGTTGCCACTTGAGGGCCTGGTGCGTAACGTCGGTATGCACGCTGGGGGTGTGTTAATTGCACCGGGTAAGCTGACCGATTTCTGTCCTCTCTATTGCCAGCCGGGACATAGTGGGAGTGTGGTCTCGCAATATGATAAAGACGATGTGGAGCAGGCCGGGCTGGTAAAGTTTGACTTCCTGGGCTTACGTAACCTGACCATTCTTGATTGGGCGGTGCGTTATGTGCAACGCTTTAATCAGGGCCAAGAGGCCTTTGATATTATGGCGGTGCCCTTAGATGATCCGGCAACATACCAATTACTGTCCGAGGGCAATACCACCGCCGTCTTTCAATTAGAGTCTCGCGGCATGAAGGAGCTGTTACGCAAGCTCGTGCCTTCCACCTTTGAGGATGTGATTGCGGTACTGGCCTTATTCCGTCCGGGACCGCTTGACTCTGGGATGGTAGATGATTTCGTTAATCGTAAGCATGGTCGAGCCGAGGTGGATTATTTCCATCCTGACTTAACTTCTACCCTTGAAAGTACCTACGGCGTCATTGTGTATCAGGAACAGGTGATGCTGATTTCGCAGATTATTGGTGGCTATAGCTTGGGTGGTGCGGACTTGTTGCGCCGTGCCATGGGTAAAAAGAAGCCTGAAGAAATGGCACGACATCGCAAAATCTTCGAAGAGGGTGCGATTCAAAAAGGCTATGACGGCGAGATGGCCAAAAACCTGTTCGACCTGATGGAAAAATTTGCGGGTTATGGTTTTAACAAATCACACTCTGCCGCTTATGCCTTAATTTCCTATCAAACGGCTTGGTTAAAGCATTACTATCCAGCAGAATTTATGGCCGCCACCTTATCTTCAGATATGGATGATACGGCAAAAATCGAAATTTTCTGGCGCGATGCCTTGGATAATGGCTTAAGCATTTTGCCGGTAGATATTAATCACTCACAGTACCGTTTTGAGCCAGTTCCTGATCAACATCAAAAGGAATCAGGCACTATTCGTACCATTCGCTACGGCATGGGCGGTGTGAAGGGCGTGGGTGAGAGTGCAATTGAGAATATTCTCAAGGCCCGCGAGCTTGGGGGCGAGTTTAAGGATTTATATGATTTTTGCTCGCGCATCGATCGTCATACGGTGAATAAACGTGCGATTGAAGCCTTAATTCGTGCCGGTGCCTTTGATGCCTTGGAGCCTAATCGTCGTGCCTTATTAGGTAGTCTCGCTAAAGCGATTGAGGCAGCTGAGCAAAAGGCGCTCAATGCCGATCAGGTGTCTTTATTCGGTGATGATAGTGGTGATATCGTCGCCCACGAAATTCAAGGCATTAAGCCCTGGAGCCTTTACGAGGCCTTATTGGAGGAAAAAAGGGCCTTGGGCTTTTACTTTAGTCATCATTTATTTGATGTGTGGCGCGATGAGGTGCGACGCTTTGCGCCGACACCCTTGGCAAGTTTAAAGGAGTCACGTTCATCACAATGGGTGGCAGGCGTATTAACCGCTAGCCGCGCCTTTCAATTAAAGGATAAGGATGAGCGTTTATACTTTTTATTAATTGATGATGGCAGTGCCCAAATTGAGGTTACCTGTGATGCTCATTTATATGAAAGTTGTAGGCATTTAATTAATACGGATGATTTATTGTTGGTGCAGGCACGCGTATCACGTAGCAGCTTTAATAATACGATTCGTATTAATGCGACTGCTTTATATAATTTACAATCGGCTAGAGAGTCAGTTGCAACGGATCTCACCTTGGTGTTAAATGAAGCCATTAGTCCGAAGCAATTGCATGTATTAATGAATCCTTTTAGGGCCGAGCCTGAAAACGGTTTTCCCGGTGTGGCGGTAAAAATCCAATATCAACCCGATCCGGCAACACAATGTGAGATTATGCTTGGGGAGGAATGGCGTGTGCGATTAAATCCGCAATTGTTGGAGGGATTGTCGGCGCGTGAAGAAATTTCAAGCATTGAGGTTAATTATTAATCAGTTCTACCGTGCCATTGATGGTTATCCGATGATATTTTTTAAGCAGAGCAGCCCCGGAACATGAGCGAAGTCACCAGTCAAATCAGCAGTTTTCTTGTTTTAATGATAGTTCCGCTAAACCTTGCCTTATTTTTGTTGGGTTTAGGGATTGTTTTTTATCTGATACGTTTAAGACGTTTTGCACTTTTACTGGTCCTCACAGGGGCGTTTTGGCTGGGCGCATGGTCTTTGCCCATCACCTCAATCAAGGTCGGTTCTTTTTTAGAAGAACAGTATGCGGTCAGGAGCATGGATGATTTGCCCATGGCGGATGCTATTGTGGTGCTAGGTGGTAATACCGGTGGTAATCGACAGAATTGGTTTGAACCCGAGTTAGATAGCAGTTCCACCCATCGTCGCGTGGATACGGCCGAGGCCCTATATCAGCTGGGTAAAGCGCCTAAAATTATCGTTTCCGGCGGGGCTAATGAGGGCGATATCAGTGAAGCGCGTGGCATGGAGTCCGCCCTACGTTATTTAGGCGTACCGGCGGATGCGATTATTCGTGAGGATTTTAGCCGTACCACCCGTGAAAATGCCTTATTTACCCAGCGCACCATGGCTAAGCACCACATTAATTCACTGCTGGTGGTAACCTCCGCCTTACATATGCCGCGGGCCATGGCCGTATTTCATCATTTGGGCATTGAGTCCTATGCAGCGCCTAATCCACCGCAAATCGTCTTACCTAAGGATGAACCGGACTTTAATCCCTATTTCCCTAATATGCGTGCCCTTGTTGCTAGTCGCTCAATTATTAAAGAATGTCTTGGCTATTGGGTTTATCGCTTTAGAGGGTGGGTTTAAGTAGCACGGACGAGGCTGCTTTGCTAACTTGCTTTAAGGTATTGGAGGGCGGCATCTAGCACTTCTTGCTGTTCAGGCCAGCGACCGTTTTCGCCTAAAATTAGGGCCCGGGGTGACCAAGGTGCGGTATTGCGCATATCCGTGACGCCGATTAAGGTCATTTGGCGTGCATTGACCGCAGCCGCAAGATGTGAGACCCCAGAGTCGTTACAGATAACCAGGGCAGCATCTTTTAGTAAGGCGGCAAAGGCACCCAGACCCAAGGCTGGTAGTAGGGTGGCAGAAGGCGCGTTAGCTGTTGCTTGCTTAACTTCATTTGGTGGTGGGCACATCAGCACTTGATAGCCCTGCGCTTGTAAACTGCGGGTTAATTGCTCATAGCCTTGCCAAACCTTATTTTTACCCTTATGTAGACCGACGGCGGTGGGGGCAATAAGAATAAACTCGCCTTTTTCTAAGCCATGCTGGGATTGATACATTGCCTTTTCTGCTAATTGCTCATCGGTGAGTGGCAGTAAAACCGTCTCTTTAGGCTCTGCTAGGCAACTAAAGCCCCATTCAGTGAGCGCACTACGAGTTAAGTAAAACCAAGATTCAACCGCATGTGGTTTGGGTGTAGGCTTTTTGATTGGCCAATTTAATAATAATGAGCGTCCGTCATCTTTATAACCGGCGCTACTTAAACCGGCAAATTTAAAGCAAAGTGCGCTAGTTAGTGAGTCGGGCAGTAATAAACCGACCTCCCCATCCGCCACTGGATGTGCTTTACGAAATTGTTTAATGGTGCGAGCATCCTCGCGCCACTTACCACTCATCGCTAAAAAGCTTACTTGGGTGCTTTGTAAATAACCAGCCAATAAATCTTGAGCCCATGGTTTGGCGCAGATAACGACTTTATCAGCACTAGCAATTACGGCATTCAGTGAGGAGAGGCTCATACAGACATCGCCAATCCAATTCGGTAGACGGATAAAAATTCGTGAGATTTTTTTCATAGCTAAAGCGCATGTAGTTCAATCAACTATTGAAACTTTACACTTTTTTAGCCGTAACCGTTAAAATCACAGTGAATTATTAATAATAAGGTTCATGAGTGAGTGATATTGAGCATTTGAGTAAAGCGCAGCAAAAGGCGGTTCGGCGCAATTTATGGCGTCGAATTTTTGAACGTGTCGGTTCGTTCTGGAAGTTCTTAGCCATTTCCGTGCTATGTACTATGATCGCCTCTGCTACGCAGCCGGCCTTGGCCTATTTGATGAAGCCTTTGTTAGACGAGGGTTTTGCCGGCACACGTCCCGACTTTGTTTGGTTGATTCCCTTGGCCATTATTGGGCTGATGTTTATTCGTGGCGTCTTTAACTTTTTTGGCGAATACTTGATGGCTTGGGTGGCCAATAAAGTGCTCTTTAGGATGCGTAAAGAGATGTTTGACAGCCTGCTACATATGCCAGATACCGAGTTTCAAAAGGGTGATAGTGGGCGCTTATTAAATCGCTTTACCGTTGATGCGGGTAATGTCACTCAGCATGCGGCTGAGGTGGTGACGAATTTAGTGCGCGAAGTCTTTGTGGTGCTCGCAATGCTAGCGTTGTTACTCTACCTATCGTGGGAATTAACCTTAATTATTCTCGTCATCTTTCCCTTTTCTGTGCTGGTGGGTGGCTATTTTGCAAAGCGTCTACGTACTATTAACCGTCGTACCTTAGATATGAATGCTGTCTTAACCTCTACGGTCAAGGAGGGGATTGAGGCGCAACGTGTGATTAAGCTGTTTGACGGGTTTGAGCGTGAAACAACACGCTTCGAAAGGGTGAATCAAGGCTTAAGAGCTTTTGCGATGCGTGCCGCCACAGCGGATGCGGCAATGTCACCGCTGACTCAGTGGGTGATCTCTTTTTCGGTGGCAGCAGTGGTGAGTGTCGCCTTGCATCAGGCGGAACGTGGTTTAACGCCGGGTGATTTTATTGCCTTTATCACCGCCTTAGGGCAGATTTTTGACCCGGTGCGTCGTTTAACCAATCTAGCCAGTAAATCTCAAAAAATGATGGCTGCCGCTGAAAGTGTTTTCAAACTGATTGATACGCCGCAAGAACGAGATGAGGGCACGCAAATTTGCACAGTACGGGCAGACTCATTGATTGAGTTTCAGGACATTACCTTTCAATTTAATGAGGAAAGTGCTGAGGTCCTTAAGCATCTGTCCTTTCGTGTCAAGGCAGGTCAAACCATTGCTTTAGTTGGTCGTTCTGGTAGTGGTAAGACGACCTTGGTTAATATGTTGCCGCGTTTTGTGGAGCCTAGTGCTGGGCAAATTGTGATTGATGGTACGCCAATCCATGAATTTACTTTAGCTTCTTTGCGTCATAATTTATCGCTGGTGAGTCAGCATGTGGTTTTATTTGAAGGTAGCATTGCTGATAATATTCGCTACGGTTCTAATCACGCCGCGAGTGATGAGCAATTGCGAGTGGTGCTGGAAGCAGCGAATTTATGGGACTTTGTACAATCGTTGCCGGAGGGGTTGAATACCCAAATCGGCGAAAGTGGTTCGTGGTTATCCGGCGGTCAGCGACAGCGCTTAGCCATTGCCCGAGCTTTATTAAAAGATGCACCAATATTGATTTTGGATGAGGCAACATCGGCTTTGGACAATGAATCTGAAAAGTTGGTGCAGGACTCCTTAGAGCGTTTGATGAAGGGACGCACCACCTTTGTGATTGCACATCGCCTGTCGACAGTTAAAAATGCAGATCGTATTTTAGTGTTGGATGGTGGGGTGATTATTGAGGATGGCAGTCATGAAGCGCTCTTGAAAAATAGCGGACTGTACCAATCTCTATACGAAATGCAGTTTAAAGAGGCATAATTCAGCATTTAGCCTTGCTACAGCACACCTCATAAACCCTATTGCTATGATAAAGGCAATAGGGTAATTTATTCGGAGAAATATTATGAATCAAGTGAAGAACCACACCATTGAAAATTGGGGCTATGAGCATCCGGACGTCAAAGGTCCCAATGCACTTATGTTTTTTACTTGGGATCTATCCAAGACCATTGAAAATGCCTTTCAAGATGCCGATGAAAGCAATCTTGAGGCCTACGTGCAGCAAGCACAGGCCTCGGTTGATCGCTTGTTAAGTCGTTATGTTGAAATCGGTGCCGATCCCCAAGTGTTTGAGGGGCAGTATATTAATCTGACGATTGAACAAAGACCGGACTCTAACAGCGCCTTAATTGCGCTAGAGACCTCACCGGAGCTTGAAGCAAAAATTATTGCAATGCAGGCTCGGATCCAACCCGGTCACAGTTAATTGATTTGAATCGAGTGAAATGACGCCGCTGTGAGCTTTAGTTCCCAACGGCGTTGTGATCTTACATCAGTACGATATCGTACATTTCCTGCGTGTAGTTATTATCAACTTCCAGACTAATGGGTTTACCAATAAACTCATCTAGCATGCTGAGAAAGCTGCTTTCCTCATCTAAAAACAAATCAATCACATGTGGCGACACAATCAGTCTAAATTCTTTAGGGTTAAACTGCTTTGCTTCACGTAAAATCTCGCGCATGATGTTGTAGCAGACTGTTCGTGCCGTCAGGATTTGGCCACGGGTTTCACAAGTGGGGCAAGGCTCACAGAGTAAGCTTAAAAGCGAGTCGCGGGTACGTTTACGCGTCATTTCCACTAAGCCCAAGCTGGAAAAGCCATTGACCGTGGTGTGAGTACGATCATGGGCCAGTGCTTTTCTCAGTTCATCTAGGACCGCTTCTTGGTGTTCGACATTATCCATATCAATAAAGTCGATAATAATGATCCCGCCGGTATTGCGCAGGCGCAATTGACGGGCAATGGCAAGACTAGCTTCTAAATTGGTTTTAAAAATGGTGTCATGGAAATTTCTAAACCCTATGTAACCACCGGTATTTACATCAATACTGGTTAAGGCCTCATTGTGGTCAAAAATTAAGTAGCCGCCAGATTTTAAATCGACGCGACGCGAGAGGGCAGTCTTAATCTCTTCGTCCACATTGGCCAAATCAAATAAGGGGCGTGGTCCAGTATAGTGACGAATTTTATCTGCTATCGCTGGGGTATAAACCTGTGCCCATGCTTGTAGTTGTTGACTGATGGTGCGTGAATCGATTTCAATACTTTCTGTATCGGCGGTTGCAAAATCACGTAACACACGTTGTGCCAGACTTAAGTCTTCATAGAGTAGGGCAGGTGCCCCCTTTTTTTTCATCTCATCAATGGTTTTTTGCCAGCGTAGTCGCAAATACTCCTGATCGTTTTTTAGCTCCTCGTCAGTCGCCCAACTTGCTTGGGTGCGAATGATATAACCGCCTTTTTCCTGAGGGTCCATCAGCTTTTGTACACGCGCTTTAAGCGCTTCACGCTCCTCTTCGGATTCGATTTTTTGGGAAATACCGATATGCGGATCGTGAGGCAAATAAACAAGGGCGCGTCCCGCAATACTGATTTGATTAGAAACACGTGCGCCTTTGGTGCCGACTGGATCCTTGATGACCTGCACTAATAATGTTTGTCCCTCAAACAAGACCTTTTCAATGTGTACCTGTACATTGTCATTGAGTCGACTCTCTCGATTCTCTCTGAGGTCGGCAATATGCATAAAGGCCGCTCGCTCTAAGCCAATATCAATAAAGGCGCTCTGCATGCCAGGCAAGACGCGAGTGACCTTGCCCAAGTAGATATTACCCACCTTGCCGCGCTGATTGCTTCGCTCAAGTTGAATCTCTTGCACCGTGCCTTGCTCAACAATCGCCACGCGCGTTTCAAACGGCGTGACATTAATTAAAATCTGCTCATTCATTAAAAATTAAAAATATGTAAGTTTTTCTATCACATTATCTTAGCGTATGTCGCAGCGCTTTGCTGTGCAGCGACTTTTTAAGCACGTATCAAATTGAAACAAGACCCTGCCCTATGCCTTTGGACCATTTTATGCTTGGCTCAGCAAGCCTATACGGTTAATAAAAAATTACAAAATGTCCAGAAAGCTAATTATCTCATTAGCTACACTGCCGCTGATAAGGCTATTAATCAAGGAGTTATTATGAAGTTCAAAAAGTGCGTAATTCAAATGTTCACTGTGGTGGGTATCTGTTCACTGAGTGTCAGTAGCGCAATGGCAGAAAAAAGAAGTGTTGAGAATGAGCAAAGCTTAACTGAGATGATGAAGAAAAATCCAATTCTGGCTTATGCGGTACCTTCCTATGATCATATCTGGGTTTCAGAAGTGGAAAGCTTTCCGCGTGAGGGCTCCTTAAGGCTTGACTATAACAATGACGAGAAGACGCGAGCGAGCTTTGTGTTAGCAAAAAAACTGCCGAGCCATGTAAAGCATGAGGATGCGATGGACGGTTTTCTCAAGGCTGCAAGGGAGGTGCTAGATGATGGTAAAAAAACCTTAATTGATAGACGGTTCAAGACGGATAAGGGGCATGAGGTGGAGTGCCTCGGATTTATTAGTGAGAAAGCAAAACGCAGCCATTCATTATGTGTCACGGTGTTTGAACACTATTATGTGCAAGCAAATTTAGCTTGGGATTTAGATGATGAGCGGCGTGGTGATGAGGTGTTTTCAAGGTCAGATGACTTTGTTACGGCAGTTTTCGACAAGTTTTCTGAGTATGAAGGGATTTAAATTTGTTTTTGATTCTCAAGGTGCCCGTAATCTTGCTGATGTATGGGGCGTAGGAGCGTGTAACGTTGTTGTTGGCTCCTTGAGTAAATCAGGAAGTCAAGCTGCTTAGCGAGGCTTTACTTCATGAACATGTTGATTAATGGGGTCGTGGCTTTTTATCAGTGGCTCAGCAAGCCTATGTGGTTAATAAAAAATTACAAAATGTCCCGAAAGCTAATTTTTTCATTGATTACACTGTGGCTGATGTAGCTGTTAATCAAGGAGATATTATGAAGTTCAAAAAATGCTTAATCCAAATGCTTACTGTGGTGGGTATCTGTTCATTGAGTGTCAGTACTGTGATGGCTGAAAAAAGAAGTATTAATACGAACAAAACGATCAGTGAGGGGATTAAAGATAATCCAATTATGGCTTATGTGGTCCCAGTATACGAGGACATCTGGGTGTCAGAACTGAATAGTAATCCGGACGATGGTTCGGTCAGTCTTCGCTATAACAATAATGAGAAGACTCGCACGAGTTTGGTGTCAGCGAAAAAGCTGCCAGACAATATGAAAGCGGAAGATGCGATGGAGCATCTTGATAAGGGGGTGAGGCAGGCACTTGGCGATGGCAAAGAAACCTTGGTTGAGAGGCAGTTTAAGACGGATAAGGGACATGAGGTCGAGTGCCTCGGATTCATTAATGAGAATGAAAAGCGCAGTCAATCAATGTGCGTCTCGGTGTTTGAGCACTATTATGTGCAAGCAAGTTTAGCTTGGGCTTTAGATGATGAAGAGCGAGGTGAAGAAGTGTTCTCACGATCCGATGACTTTGTGAAGGCTGTGTTCGATAAGTTTTCTGAGTATGAAGGAATTTAATTAGCTGTTATTTGTCAACGAGCCGGCGATTTTGCTGATGCAAGGAGTGTAGGAGCTGGCAGAGCAGTGGCCGGCTCGTTGATATGTTGATTAATGGGGCCGTGGCTTTTTATTAAGGAGATATTATGAAGTTCAAAAAGTGCTTAATTCAAATGCTTACTGTGGTGGGTATCTGTTCACTGAGTGTTAGCAGTGCGATGGCTGAAAAAAGCAGTGCTAACACGGTTAAATCGATCAGTGAAGATATTAAAGAAAATCCAATTTTGGCTTATATTGTACCGGAATATGAGGACCTCTGGATTACAGAAATGACTAGTAGACCAGACGTTGGTTCGGTAAGCCTTCGGTATAACAATGATGAGAAAAGTCGCTCGACTTTGGTGTCAGCGAAAAGGCTCCGGGCTAATGCAACGCATGAAAAAGCGACGAGCAATTTGCTGAGAGGTGCGAGGGCAGCGCTCGGTGATGGTAAAGAAAGCTTGGTTGATCGACAGTTTAAGACGGATAAGGGGCATGAGGTGCAGTGTCTCGGATACATTAATGAAAAAGAAGAGCGCAGTGAATCATTGTGCATCTTGGTGTTTGATCACTATTATGTGCAAGCAAGTTTGCCTTGGGCTTTAGATGATGAGGATCGAGGTGAAGCGGTGTTCTCAAGATCCGATGGTTTTGTGAAGACTGTGTTCGATAGGTTTTCTGAGTATGAAGGAATTTAATTAGCTGTTATTTGTCAACGAGCCGGCGATTTTGCTGATGCAAGGAGTGTAGGAGCTTGCAGCGCAGTGGCCGGCTCGTTGGGTTATTTGTTCAGGCAGTAAAGCTGCTTAGATAGGCTTTACTCTACGGTCACACTTTTTGCTAAATTGCGTGGTTTATCTACGTCGGTGCCACGTGCTACTGCTGTGTGATAAGACAGTAACTGCAAGGTCACCGTATGTAGGATAGGTGATAATTTGCCATAATGCTCCGGCATACGAATGACGTGCATACCAGGGCTACTGCTAATATTTGTATCCGCATCAACGAACACATAAAGCTCACCGCCACGCGCACGTACTTCTTGCATATTAGACTTGAGCTTTTCAAGTAATTCGTCATTAGGTGCGATCACCACCACAGGCATCGCTTCCGTTACTAAGGCTAGGGGGCCATGTTTGAGCTCACCCGCTGGGTAGGCTTCAGCATGGATATAACTGATTTCTTTTAGTTTTAATGCGCCCTCTAAGGCGATAGGATAGTGTAAGCCGCGGCCTAGAAATAAGGCATTTTCCTTGCTAGCAAAGCGATCAGCCCATGCCATTACTTGAGGTTCTAGTGCAAGGATCGAGCTAAGTGCAACTGGTAAGTGGCGCAGCTGTTTTAAATAGCTTGCCTCCAGTTCTGGAGCCATCCTACCTTTGGCTTTGGCTAAGGCAACGGTTAATAAGAACAGCGCAACTAATTGGGTAGTAAATGCTTTGGTAGAAGCTACACCGATCTCGACCCCTGCACGGGTAATGTAATTTAGCTTACACTCACGAACCATGGCGCTGCTAGCGACATTACAAATGGTTAATGTGTTGTCCATGCCTAAAGCGCGTGCGTGTTTGAGTGCTGCTAGCGTATCTGCTGTTTCACCTGATTGGGAAATCGTCACAACTAAGGTGTTAGGGTTGGGCACGCTTTCACGATAGCGATATTCGCTAGCGATTTCTACATTGACCGGGACTTTAGCAATCGCTTCAATCCAATAACGAGCAGTCATACCGGCATAATAAGAAGTACCGCAGCCTAGGATGAGAATATTATCAATGCGCTTAAAGATAGCTTCAGCCTCCTCACCAAATAACGGAGGATCAATGCTTTCAATATCTTGTAAAGTATCGGCTACCGCACGTGGTTGTTCAAAAATTTCTTTTTGCATGTAATGACGGTATGGGCCTAAGTCAGCCGCTGCCGTATACGCTGACACCGTATGTACTTTGTGCTCAACAGGGGCTAAGTTCGCATCTACTATCCATATGTTTGAAATTTGAAGATCGGCCATATCACCGTCTTCTAAGTAGATAATTTGATCTGTGGTGCCGGCGAGTGCTAAGGCATCAGAGGCAAGAAAGTGTTCATTATCACCTAGCCCAATGACAAGCGGAGAACCTTGGCGAGCAGCCACAATACGATGCGGTTCATCACGACAAAAGACGGCAATAGCATAGGCACCGCTCAAACGAGCGACAGTTTGTTGGAGTGTTTCAAATAAATCGCCGTGATACAGGTGATCCATCAAATGCGCAATCACCTCAGTATCTGTTTGGCTTTCAAAGGTGTAGCCCTGGGCGATCAGCTCTTCACGTAATTCCTCGTAGTTTTCAATAATTCCGTTATGCACTAGCGCAATGCGGGGTGAACCCTTGTCTTGACCAGAAAAATGGGGATGCGCATTATGAGTTGCGGGTGCGCCATGGGTTGCCCAGCGCGTATGCGCAATGCCTGTAAAACCTTGGATGCCATCGGCTTTGATTTGCTGCGCTAACTCTGCTACCCGTTGTGTACTGCGAGCGCGGTTTAATTCACCATTCATATAAACGGCAACACCGCAAGAGTCATAACCGCGATACTCAAGACGTTTAAGACCTTCTACCAAAATAGGGGTAATATCGCGTTGCGCTACAGCACCTACAATTCCACACATGAGCTTATCTCCAAAAAAGTAATTTCGCTATTTTGCTATAAAATGCTTGAAATTAAAAATCAAAATTGTATGAAAATATGTATAATTATTTTATTGAATAGTTTTGTTTAAAGTATAATAAATTATTAGGTAATTTTTGAAATTAAATTTCAAATCCTGTGTTTGATTGTTCATATTTACTGAGAGAAAGCGGGGTGAGGATGGTGTTATTAGATGATTTAGATAAACGGATTTTGAACGTCTTACAAGAGGATGCCTCTATCAGTAATCAAGCCTTGGCTGAAAAAGTCTTTTCCTCGCCTCCTACCTGCTTACGCCGTGTTAAGCGATTGGAAAAAACGGGGATTATTCAAAAACGCGTCACCTTGTTAGATGCCCAAGCACTAGGAAGCGATTTAACTGCGATTGTTGAGATCAATCTAACCCAACAATCGGCCGAAGTGTTTGATGCCTTTGAAGCCTTAGTTGTGTCAGAAAGCTCTGTAAAACAATGCTACCGTGTCACGAGTGGGCCTGACTTTATTGTGATTTTACAAGTACCGGATATGAATGCTTATCATGAATTAGTGGGTAAGTTATTTACGGCAACGAACCACGTCAGAAATGTACGGACCTTTTTCTCTACGTATCGTAGTAAGTTTGATACCACAGTCACGCTAGCGTAGGTGGCTGTGGTTAATCGCTGTTAGTCTAGGGGAGCCACAGTGCTCAGTCGGCGTTGCAGTACAGAGCGGGCTGTGCGAAGGCTCAGACGTTTCAACACCAGTTTGTAAAACGTTTTGCAGGCATCAAGCATTGACTCGGCCTTGGTGCTGCAACCCATGCGCAATTACGCTGTTTCTTAGGCAGAGGTGGGCGAAGGCTTTGCAGGGCTTTGTTTGCGTGTGTGTGCGGGCAGTGTGATGCATACTAGGCACACGAAAATAAGGGCAACGCTGATCCAACCCATCTTGGGGAGTCGCTCGCCCACAATGACGGCTGCAAGTGCGGCTGCGACAACTGGCTCCAGTAAGGTGATGGTGGTCGCTGTGCTGGCCTGGATCCGTGCCAGACCATAACCAAAACAGAGGTAGCCTAGGAACATCGGCACCAGCGCCATGTAGATGCCTACCGTGGCGTTGTTCCAAGAGTAATGATAAAAAAGAAATATATAGAGTACAGAAAATTAATGGGGCACAAAAAAGTATAACCTTAACACGTCATTATGATGCAAATGCTGATGACCGCTATAGGCGAATGCTGAAAGCCCAAAAAGCGGAGAAGGCGGGGGAGAATTTTGATAGTGAAGATCTTTGCGATGATTTGGTGTTTTCAAGCTTCGGAGCCAGCTCCTTATATTCAAATAAAGCTCGAAAAGTCACCATTAGCCCTATGGGGGTGCTAAGAGATCCTGGTTTTAAAGGTTAAATATTGTTTGCTTTATATATGCATTGAATCAGAGCTGATAGACCATAAACCAAAGCCCCGATAAATAATTAACTCATTATGATCGGGGCTCATTAAGCGTTACATATTTAAATCATCTAATATACCAGCAGCAAGACATTTGTTTAGATTAAAAGAAAAAGCGCCTAGTTTAGGCGCTTTAAATTTAATTGACTGAGAAGCCCAAATATTCAGGCAGCCATAGCGCAATAGCCGGGAAGAACATCACGAGCAATAGGGCGCAGAACATCGTCAACATAAAGAGCATGGCCCAACCAAAGGTGTGTTCTAAGCGAATATTTGAGATCTTGGTAGTGACCATTAAGTTCACTGCTACAGGCGGCGTGAACTGCCCAATCGCAATATTCATCGCTAGTAAAATGCCGAACCAGACGGGATTCCATTCAAAATGATTGATTAATGGGATTAAGACTGGGGTCAGAATTAGGTAAATCGAAATCGCATCAAGTAGCATTCCGGCAAAGAGCACTAAAATCATAATGAGGAATAATAGTACTAAGCCATTATCAGACAAGCTCAAGATGATATCCGCTAGGTGTGTAAAAGTCCCAAGCGTGGTGCCTGACCAGGCAAAAATGCCTGCTAAGGCGATGATTAACAGCACGATACCAGAGAGTTTTGCGGCTTCGTTAAACATCTCAAGTAAGCCACGCCAGGTGAGTTGTCGATACACAAACGCACCTAAAAACAAACCATAACTTACCGCTACAACGGCTGCCTCAGTCGGTGTGAAGAGCCCAGAACGCAAACCGCCTAAGATAATGACGGGCGCAAATAAGGCAGGTAAGGCCTTGATAAAGCTTTGTTTAAAAGGTGGCCTTTCTTCGGTTTTGCTACTCTCCCAACCGCGAAGTCGAGCCAAAATGTAACTCGGCACCAACAGCGCAACACCTGCTAATACACCTGGAATCAAACCAGCGGCAAACAGTGCGCGTAAGTCTAGCCCTGGCATCATCACCGAATACAAAATTAAAGCAATGGATGGTGGGATTAAAATAGCCGTAGAAGCCGCAGCCGCAATCATTGATGCGGAGAAAGGGCGCGGATAGCCCGCTTTGGTCATGCTAGGTAACATCACCATTGCGACAGCCGCTGCATCCGCAGGGCCCGAGCCGCTCATGCCACCCATAATTAAGCAAACGATGACTGCTACCAAGGTTAGGCCGCCAGGACGTTGTCCAATGATCGATTGAGCAAAGGTAACTAAGCTAGCCGCCACCCCTGCGCGCTCAAAAATTAAGCCCGTTAAAATAAAAAGTGGAATAGCAATTAAAGGGTATTTAGCGATACTATTATAGGTATTGGTGCCGAGTGTTGCTAGCATATCGGGTGATAAGCCCATCACAATACCTATCGCACCACACCTATACCAAGTGCATAGGCAACCGGCATACCGATTAGCATCGCTAGCAAAAAGGAAAGTAACATCCATAAGTCAGCACTCATGATACATTCTCCTCTGTGCCAAGCCGCATTCTAGCCATCCAATTTTGGGTGGTTCTCAGCATAATCACTGCTGATAAAATTGGCATCCAAATCAAATATATCCAGGTGGGATAGCCAAGGCCAGGTGAAAGGGAATCATAAATGTATTCTTCCCATGTTAAGACGCCACTATACCAAGCAACTAAACCCAGGACGACGACAGTGCCAAGCCATTGTAGGGTGTATAAAAGGCGTCTACCGCTAGCGCCTAGACGCTGTTCTAGGAAAGTGATACGGATATGGTCATTAGAACGAGCTGCTACAGCAGCTCCAGCAAAGGCCAGTACCACCATTAGGAATACCGAATACTCTTCGGTAAAGGCAAAAGAAATATCCGTGGCATAGCGGACTAAGACATTGGCTAAACTGATGATACAAATCGCAGCCAGTGCAATGATTGCTATCCACGATTCAATACGTATTTTTTTCGCTTTTGACATAATAGCTAGTAAACAATGTAAAACAAAAGGCGCAGCTAATAATAGACTGCGCCATCATCAGTTAAAACAAGATTAACGTTCTGAAATTGCTTTTTGAGCCGTTTCAACTAGTTCTGCGCCAATGCGCTTGGTCCATTTGTCGTACACGCTTTGTGTCGCTTCAACAAAGGATTGATGCTGCTCTTGGCTAAGCTCAGTCACTTCAACACCACGCTCGCGAATGTCATTTAAGGTAGCTTCTAGTTCAGTGCGGGACTTCTCGATACCCCATTGGCCAGCATCATAGGCTGCCTGCTTGAGCAGGGCCTGATCTTCTTCGGCGATGGTCTTCCATACACGCTCACTCACGCCAAAAATTAATGGGTCATTCATGTAATGCCAGAGTGTAAGGTATTTCTGACTGGCTCTATCGGCACGAGCTGCTGAAAATACGGATAAGGGGTTCTCTTGACCATCGACTGCTCCGGTCGTTAGGGCAGGTAAGGCATCGGCCCAACTCATTTGCGTAGGATTAGCACCGAGGGCGTTAAACGTATCTAAGAAGAGGGGTGAACCCACAACCCGAATCTTTAATCCGCGTAAATCCTCAGGAGCAGTGATAGTATGCTTTGAATTAGAGATTTCACGGAAGCCATTTTCACCCCAGGCTAAAGGAACAACCCCACGCTTGGCGATGGCATCAAAGACCATCTTACCTGCTTCGCCCTGTGTAATCGCATCAACCGCTGCATTGTCAGGCATTAAAAATGGCAGTGAAAATAAGTTAACTTCGGGCACCTGTGGTGACCAGTTAATGGTGGAGCCTAAAGCCATATCAATCAAACCACTACGCAAGGCGGAGAATTCTTTGGTCTGGTCACCCGAAACTAATTGAGCATTTGGGTAGACCTTAAGCTTAATACGTCCCTCTGAACGCTCTTCGACTAGCTCCGCCCATTTCTCAGCTGTTTGACCCCATGGATAGGCATTGCCCAGCACGGTTGATACTGAGTATTCCTTTACTTCTTGCGCAAAGGCGCTTGCACAGAGCATCGAGGACATGGCAAGCGATGCGAGACTGATTGATAGACGTTGTTTAAAATTCATGAGCTCCTCCAAAAATAAGAATTTAAATTTACTTTTTATTTTGACCTAAAAGTAAATGAAGATGTGATAAAAGTGCCCATTTAGAATTAATTTATAAAATTGCTTGATTAGGAATGCGTTATATATTAAAACAACTTTCCAAAAGCAAAACTCCTTGTCGAACCATCTCAACAAGGGGGTAATATTCTAAATCGTCTTCTTTTTATGGAGTGAAATGACTTATGCCTTCTTTAAGTTAGGGCATTGACGCTAAGACCAGTCGAATGTCTTTGTTCACAGACTCCCAAACAATCGCTTGATCGATATTGTAGTATGCATGGACGTCAGTGCCTAATAATTCTGATAGCTCGTTTTTTAATCGTGACATCATGAAGAGAGTGACTCCTCTCTCTGCTTAGATCAAAATGTCAATATCACACTATCTTTAGTATCTTCATTTCGAGAAGCAGATTGCTTGGAGCGTGAAACTGCATTGCTGTTTTTTTTGTTAGCAGTAAGCGTATTTATTACGGTATAAATTAACAATAAAAGCTTTAATGCGAAATATACCGTGATTTATACCGTTCGGTTAATTGTTTTCTGCGCATGACAAATTCTTTTAAATTTAACAAATACCGAGGCTTATAAAGATTGTGGATGAAATTTAAAATGTAACGCCCTGAAAACCTTAAAAACAGTTTCCCATTGAGGCTTACTCTTTCCATTGATTACTTTATATAAACTCTCTCGATTTAAGCCAGATTCTCTTGCTATTTCGCTAACTCCATGTTTTTTAATGAGAAAGCCAAGGGCTTCGATAAATGTATTTGGATCGTCATCAGACAAGCATTCTTCTAAAAACAGTTGAATGTCTTCTTGGGTTTCCATGTAATCAAAGGGGTTGAAATCTTTTAATTTTTCGCTCATTTCAATTTTCCAAAGATTTTAAAATTTGTTTAGCATTTTCAATATCTTTTCTTTGTGTTCCTTTATGACCACCACAAAGTAAAATAATTACTTGTTGCTGATGTATCGTGTAATAGACCCTATAGCCTTTACCAATAAATATTCGCATTTCATATAGACGTTCAGACAGTTGTTTTGAGTCTCCAAAATTCCCATTAATAAAACGAATAATACGTATATTAATTGCTTTGACTGCTTGTTTATCTTTCAAGGTGCTTAGCCATTTGTCAAAAACATCAGTTCTTTTAATTTGATATTTCATTACGCACATTGTAGCCTATAGGCTACATAAAGAAAACAAAATTTAATCCATTTATCCACAATTTTTGTGAATAAAAGTACATTTAACTAAATTTAAATCTAATATATTGAACCTACCCCATTCTTAACGCAGCCCTTCAAAAAGCACCCGATAAGCATCCGCTTTTTTCTCCAAAGCCAATGGATAGGCACGGGAGGAGGAGGGTAAGCGGTATAAATTTAGTTCTCTGTTCTCAAATAATGTTCTGCTCGGTTCACCAATTTTCGGTTTGTCCGTGCTTGGTGGCAGTAATGACATTAGCGTCGTCGTGGCCAAGTCACCGGTTGTCATGATGGTGTGGCATTGAGGCAGTTGCGCTAGTAATTTACTTAGATTAAGCGGTTCAACAATCTGTAATGACTTATCAGCAGCATTGCCAGCCAATCGGATGACTTGATGGGCGGTATCACTGATGGCAATGCCTTTATTATATAGAAAGTCTCGGAGTAGCTCTTCATTAAAAGACTTGCCATCCGCTTCAAGAAAATAGTTCTTATCCTCAAAAAATATCAACCCAAAAATTCGCCACATTTCATTTTGCAAATTCGGATAATAAAAATCCATTTTCCGGCGATGACGTGGTGGTGGAAAGGAACCCAACATCAATAAGGCGGCATGTGGTGGTGCAAAAGGTGGTAGGGGATGAGTTTCTATGGGTTGCATAGGGGGTAAATCATTACATTTGATTGAAGCAAATGTCATTGTAAAGAAATGAGGACTTTTTGTAGGTGTTTGGTGTGATGTTTAGTTATATCGTGACTACATATACTAAGAGCTTAACCTTAAGTTGTTGTGTGGTGAGTTAGGGAAAAAGCCTTATATACCATTTAAAGATACTTTTATTGTTCGAATTAGTCCAGCGCTTCATCGGCAGGCTGCCATAGTCTCTAATTTTTCCTTAAATGCATTTGTTGGCGAAGCAATCAAAGAAAAGTTAGAGCGTGAACAAGATAAAGTCATCGCTTGAACTTCGGGCAAATTGGCTTGGCTAAGAGGTGTTTATTGATGCCTTTTTGTTATCGTTAGATAATATTTTAAGCTTTAAGTTGTTAGTCGATTATTACAATTTTAGGATGGCTTTTAACTATGCTTTAGACTAGACTTTATTTTCAATTTAAATTTAATAATCTACAAAATGGAGACTCAATTGAAAAAGTTATCTGCTTTTGTTTTATGCACAAGCTTCCTAGTATCTCATGCTGCTTTTGCTCAAGATAAACCCACGGTACAGTTGCTGGCAACGGGTGGAACCATTGCCATGAAAATCGACCCTGAAAAAAATGCACCCGTACCTGCCATCTCAGGTGAGGACTTATTAGCCATCGTACCAGAGGTTGGCGACTATGCCACGATTGAAGTTAATAATTTATCTAATGTCCCTTCAGACTACATGGACCCACCACGTTGGGTAGGTCTGACTAAAGCAGTTGAGGAGGCGCTATCACGTCCAGAGGTATCAGGTGTAATCGTTTCTCATGGTACGGACACACTTGAAGAGACTGCTTTTTGGCTAGATACCACCGTAGACTCAGAAAAGCCAATCGTGTTGATTGGGGCGCAGCGTAATGCATCGTCATCTGACTTTGATGGTCCACGTAATTTGTTAAATGCCGTGCGTATTGCGACCGATGAAGTCGCCCAAAACAAAGGTGCTATGTTAGCGATGAACAATCAAATTAATGCAGCACGCTATGTGACTAAAACACATACTGCAAACGTTGAGTCATTTAAGTCGGGTGATTATGGTGTTTTAGGTGAGGTCTATCCTGACCGTGTAGTAATTGACCGCACTCCAACTCGCCGCCAACATATTCCGCTAGTTACTGATGAGATGCCACGAGTTGATATTGTGGCGATGTACGGTGGCGCAGATGGGCAGCTTTTACGTCATGCGGTTGATAGCGGCGCTAAGGGGATCGTGGTTCAGGCACTCGGTATGGGTAATATGAATCTACCGATGTTTGAGGCTGTACAGTATGCCTTATCAAAAGATGTTCCTGTCGTCATCTCTACGCGCGTGCATAATGGTCGTGTCATGGCTAACTACGGTTTTGAAGGTGGTGGCCAGACAACCGATGCAGCTGGAGCTATTATGGGGGGTGATCTCAGTCCACAAAAAGCCCGTATTTTATTGATGCTCTTATTGCAACAGGGTAAAAAGACCAAGGACGAATTGCAGCCAGCTTTTGACCTCTAGTTTTAAGTAGCTGAGTTTATATATTTAAAAGGAAGGGCACAGTATTCTCTAGGTATAGAGTGATGCTGTGCCCTTAATTATGTGGGTGATGATAACAGTCATTCGACTGTTGGTAGGAAAGTAGGAAGAACAACTTCAGTTTTACGAGTATGTGCATAATTGTCAGATTTTAGCTCTTTGAGAGTCTTAGTCAAACTGTTGCGAATAACTTCGGCTTCTGTGTCTTGACCGGATGAAAATATAAAAGCCTTTCGCAGGCAACTTCTTCAATTGAGGTAGATATGGCCATATTGACACTTCAACGTGCCCAAAATATCCATACCATATTAGTCTTAAATACAAAAACCCCGCTAAGTCTTTGTTTTAGCGGGGTTTTTGTGTTTGCCCAGCGAGGTTGGCAAACC
>NZ_KV793515.1:0-30184 GCF_001808505.1 Oligella sp. HMSC09E12 | reverse complement strand
CCGGTATTTAACTGCTTTTATGCAAAAGTCTCACACTGACTTAGATTATTTCAATTCTCAACGATGAGAATAGAAAAATAAGCCACGATCCTAGTTGCCTTTAGTTTAAATACAGAATTAAATCATTAAAGTTTAAACTAAATAATTATCATCTTGATGGTATTATTATCCCATCTTCAACATGGATAATAAAATCCACGCCCTAGGTATTGGCCATCTAGCACTTGTAAACTAACCCTGATGTAAGTTCTCCACAGCCCAATATCGTATTAAGCTTAGCAACACCTTCTGAACAATCTAGCAAAAGCGCGATGTACTCCAAAACTAGGCGATTAGTGTGTTGATGGCAATACAGCCATGAAAACATAAAATAAATTTGAAGCAGCAGACTTTAACATCGTTAGCTTTAATGACTTACTGCTTAGTAAGCGTCTGATTGTGCAAACTGATGGAAGATTAGCAATAGTCAGCGATAACAGTTCAGTCTATACCACAGAAGACATTAACGCATAACGAACAGATATAAGCACCTGCAATCGCATTCAAACATTACGAGGACAGAGAAAACAAGGGCAAAGGTATGAGGTATGAGCATTGATTCTTCACCGCCCCATGAAGAAGTACTAAAGTTTCTGAGCACTCAGAAATTTTATGCTGAGGATCTACCGGACTGGTCTTTCTCTAATGACGCTAGCGAAACTTACGAATTATCGTTTGGTCTACTTGATAAGTACAGCTTGGAACGCACAAAATTCATCGTAGAATTATTGATACAATACTCACCAAAGACAAAGAAAAGACTATTTAAATTCACTTTGTTAAAGGTAGAATATAAAAACAAGGGTACTACTCGCTATTACCAATTAGAAACCAAAAGCTTTAAAAATATTAAAAAGAGTTTTGGGCATAATCTGCCGCATGAACATATAGGACGCAATCCCGAGGGGCGCGTGAATGGCTCGTTGGATTGGCTTGATTGGGATTTTGAACAAGCATTTTCCCATTTTTGCTTGCGGGTACGTATTGACTTTGACAAGAGACCACGAGCCCCAGAAACATTTGAGTTATAAGGGCATACTATGATTTGTAAAAGCTTTGCTGAAATGACAGGTTTTGAATGCCAACCCTTAAACGAAGCAGGCACGGTGGCTTACGTTGCTACGCCATTTACTTTTGAGGACGGAGACACGCTCCCGCTTTATGTTGAGAAAATAGCCAACAGTCACATACGATTTTTTGATGATGGAGAGCTTGCTCTGCATTTTCTGGGTAGAGGATTAAGCGGAGCTAAGAAAAACATAACATATAGTTTTTTAAGCGCCATTGCCTCCAAAAACAACTTAACTTTTGAGAAGAATATTTTAGAAAAAACATCTTCAATCGCTGAGGCTTCAATCGGCTTTGCAAGCTACCTAAGCGCCCTTTTAGATATAATCACATGGGAAAAAGAAAACATAAATGTTGATCTTAATATTATCGAGACAATTAAATAGCCCTAAAAGCATGGCGACTTAAATAACCACTTTTCAGCCACTCAAGCCGCAAGCCTATCGTACGACGGGCGTGACATAGGGGTCTGCTATAATAAGCCCTGAGCCTAGCAGCCGCCTTACAATCAACCCATTCCTCACAATCTTTAATGCCCACTCGTATACCATTGTTTAATGATTTTTCCAGCTATCTGAAGCTGTTCCGATTAGCACTGCCTATTATTCTGGCAAATGCTTCGGTACCCTTGCTGGGACTGGTTGATACCGCCGTGATCGGGCAAACGGGTCAAACAGCCGATCTGGCGGCGATTGCTTTAGCCTAGCTAATTTTCAGCTTTGTTTACTGGGCTTTCAGCTTTTTGCGCATCGGCACGACAGGCTTTATTTCCCAAGCCGTGGGTGCAAATAACGACGATGAATTGCTGACCGTGGTATTTAGAACCCTGATGCTAGGCACCGTTATCGGCTTGGCACTCATCATACTACAGCAGCCCATCCGCAGCATAGCCAGCTATTTTTTATCCGCCAGCCCCGAAGTTAATGCCTTAGTCAAAGACTATTTCATCATTCGCATTTGGGGTGCGCCCGCCACTTTGATCACCTTTGCGCTGATGGGGATTTTTATTGGTCTCGGTTGGACCAAGCAAATTCTTGTGATTCAACTGCTTTTGAATGGCTTGAATATGCTTTTAAACGTGTTCTTTGTGGTGTTTTTAGCGATGGGTGTTAAGGGCATTGCGCTTGGCACCTTAATTGCCGAATGGGTGACGCTTGGTTACGGTCTGCTTTTAATTATCAAAAAGCTCGATATACTTCCCCTGCGCTCACATTATCAAAGACTCTCGGCACAAATTTTTGATAGCACTAAAATTAAGGCTTTATTTCTAGTAAATAGCGATATTATGATTCGCACCTTGGCGCTACTTGCCGGTTTTGGCTGGTTCGCCCGTCAAGGAGCGAGTTTCGGTGATGCCACCTTGGCTGCCAATCATATTCTGCTGCAGTTTATTTCCATGGCAACCTATTTTTTAGATGGTTTTGCTAATGTCACTGAAATGCAGGTCGGTCAAGCCTATGGCGCAAAAAAAAGACAGCGCTTTTTGCGAGCGGTCATCGATAACAGCGCCATAGCTGCCTTTAGCTCCCTGCTACTCGCGTTATTACTGCTTTTCTGCGGTCAATTTTTTATCCAAGCCCTAACGCCGGATGCCGAATTGCAAAGCATCGCCAATCAACATAAAGTCTTTGCTGCTGGCTATATTTTTATCGCCTTTGCAACCTTTCAGCTAGACGGTATTTTTGTCGGTGTGACGGATAGTAAAGCCATGCGCAATTCCACCGTCATCGCCTTTCTAAGCATGCTATTAAGCGGTTATTTACTTATCGGCCCGCTTGCTAATAACGGTCTCTGGCTCGCCTTGATTATATTTGTGATTGTGCGCGGTCTAGTGCTATTACGTTACTATCCGAGAATAGTCAATCAAACAAAGTGGCAAGACTAAAAGGATGTTTTACATAAGTTGATCCTGTTATAATTAAGTTATAACGACTAGTTAACAACATAAGGAGTTAAGTATGAAGGGTTTAAAAGGTCATCCAGAGATCATTGACTACATGAACAAGTTATTAGCCGGTGAATTAGCGGCACGTGATCAGTATTTTATCCATTCACGCATGTATGCTGAGTGGGGTTATAACAAGTTATTTGAGCGCATCGATCATGAAATGGATGATGAAACAGGTCACGCACATGACTTTATTCGTCGTATTTTGATGCTTGGTGGCACCCCTGTGTCAGCACCTTCAGAAGTTAACATCGGCTCGGATGTGGTGCAGATGCTAAAAAATGACTTAAAACTCGAGTTAGAGGTTCAGGCTAATCTTAAAAAAGGCATTGTGCTTTGTGAAAAGCACCAAGACTATGTGACTCGTCAAATGCTGGTTGAGCAGTTAAAAGACACTGAAGAGGATCATGCACATTGGCTTGAGCAGCAGTTAAACCTCATTGACCATATGGGTCTTAAAAACTACTTACAGAGCCAAGTTTAATAAGGAGCTTGTATGAAAGGCGATCGTCAGGTTATACAGGCTTTAAATAAAACGCTACGAGTGTATTTAACCTCAATTAACCAGTACTTTTTGCATGGTCGCATGCATAAAAACTGGGGCTTTGATGCCTTAGGCAAGCATATCTACAAGGAATCCATTGCTGATATGAAGTTTGCCGACGACATCATTGAACGCATTTTACTGCTAGAGGGTCTGCCAAACTTACAGGATCTCGGTAAGCTTTACATTGGTGAAAGTCCGGTTGAAACCCTTAGCTGCGACATCAAAACCGAAGAGCTTAAGGATGAGGTGCTGATGGAGTCGATCAAGCTAGCTGAGGAGTTAGAGGACTTCGTGACGCGTGATCTTTTAGAAAAGCTAAAAACGCATAATGAAGACCACTGGGACTGGCTACAGATGGAGCTTGAGCTGATCGAGGAGCTTGGCACAGAAAACTATCTACAAACCGTGGTAGAAAGAACGCCTGAATAGCGTATTTAAAGCCAACACAAAAATAGCCGAGATAAAATTCTTATCTCGGCTATTTTACTGCTTACAAACTGAAATCTAACTAGAGTTTAACTGTCTCGCTCAAATCACTCACTTCCACTGAACGTAGCTGAGGGTTTTTAAGATAGGAACTCGCTACCTCAGCACAGCAGCCACAGCAGGTCGCTACACCTAATTCCGCCTGCAAGTCACTGAATGAGTTTACTGTGCCTGCTGCCACACTCTCCTGAATCTGGCGATCTGTAATGGCATTACAAAGACAAACGTACATAAAGTCTCCCCCTGAAACAGTACTATACTGCTGATGCTTCTATGCTTGCGGCCTATCACTAACAACTAAATCAAAAGCTACTGCAAATAGAAGATCGACTCAGATTAAAATATATCATTGTGTTCATCATTAAAACTATACATAATGATAACTGTTCTCATTATCAAACTCAAGTACTACCGGTCTTTTTTACAACAAATGAGTGACACTACTTATTGAGACATACAATCGCTCTTCACTCTCACTGATAAGCCAAAAGCCATCAAAAATGCTAGCATATAGCATAGTAACTGAGCAATTTATAGTCATGAGTCAAAGCAATCAAAATCACGATGATGCTATCCGCTTTCAAGGTCGCTTTTGGATTGAGCGCCATCATGGTACCTTTTTAGGCCCTGGTCGGATTGAGCTGTTGGAACAAATCGAATCAGGTCGTTCCATTGCCGAAGCCGCTCGACAACTTGGCATGGGCTACAAAACAGCCTGGGATATGCTAAATGCGATTAATACCCTCGCGGATGAACCGGTGGTGATTAGTATTAAGGGTGGTCGACGAGGTGGCGGTTCTCGCATCACTGACTATGGTAAAAAGTTGATTGCATTTTATCGTCACATTGAAAGTGAATACCAGGCGATGCTGATATCCCTAGAGCAGCGCTACGCTAATATTAATGATTTTGCCGTTGAGCCAAGTCCACGCTTGCAACTTCGTACCAGTGCTAGAAATCAGCTATCGTGTAGTATCCAAGCCCTAGAAAAACGGGGACATCGTATTATGGTGCGCTTAAATCTGGGCGCAGCGCAAGAAATTCAGGCCATGATTACCCAAAAAAGCATTGATGAAATGAAGCTTTCTGTAGGTCAACAAGTCTTTGCGCTAATTAAAGCACCCATGATCTCGCTCAGTCAAGACAGTACAGAGGCCTTAGAGGGCGTACTAGAGGCAGTTGATCGAGATGAGGCAGGCGGGGCTGAACTACTAATTCATCTTAAAAGCGGTCAAACCATCGCTGCCATGATTGATGATGCATCCCAAGCCCCAGAATGCGGCGCAACCGTTTACGCCGCCTTTGATCCTAAGCAGGTGATTATTGCCACCTTTTAATCAGTTGATGGCTGTTTAGGCCTTGGTGCCAACAATCACGTGTGAGGCCTTGATAATAGCTGTCGCCTTAACACCGGGTGCTAAGCCTAAATTATCCACACTTTGATTGGTCACAATGGTCGTAATCACCATGCCCGGCGCAACTTCAAGTGCTACCTCAGCATTCACTGCGCCCTTATTTAATTCGGTCACGGTACCGGTTAATTGATTACGCGTTGAAAGCTTAACACCTTCTAAGTCTGTTGCTAGAATCACCGACGAAGCCTTAACTAAAGCAAAGGCTTTAGCACCCTCAGTGAGGCCTAAATGCGCCGTACTTTCTTTAGTGATAATGGCTGTGATTAAAGCACCATTAGCAATTTCGAGTGTCACCTCGTCATTAACTGAACCGGTGGTGATGGATTTAACGGTGCCTTCAAATTGATTACGTGCGCTGGTTTTCATACACTCTCCTAAAGCTTAAAACTATCAAAATCTCTTTGGCAGGCGTCCATAATTTGTTGCCAAGCGTGCTCTTTGCCAAGCTTCGCTTGCATCTGACGGAAAGGCAGACGCTCGCTAATGACGCCTCGCCCAAAGAGAATTATATGATCAGCCAATGCCTTGATATCCTCTAAATCATGGGTAATCATCAGCATCGGCACATTAAATCGCTCCTGTATTTGAGCTAATTCCTCGCGCATTCTAACACGCAACATCACATCAAGCGCTGACAGCGGTTCATCTAATAATAACAGATCTGGCTCGGTTAATAAGGCTCTTCCCAACGCCACGCGCTGACGCTGCCCACCAGATAATTGACTCGGCAAACTGTAGGCCAAATCGGCTATACCTAAAGTCTCCAGCATGGTCATGGTTTTTTCTTTAGCGGCTGCGCCAAGCGGCAAAGGCCAGTGACGCAGGGAGTAAGCGGTATTTTCCAAGACATTCATGTGGGGGAAAAGTGCGTAATCCTGAAACACAATACCAATACGTCGTCGATGCGGTGGCACAAAAATATTTTTTTCGCTATCAAATAGCACTCGATCAGCGAGTTTTATAAAGCCTTTGCTCGGTCGAATCACTCCAGCAATCACCTGCAATGTTACGCTTTTACCGCAACCCGAGGGGCCAAAAACCACCGTACGATCCGTGGCTGTCTCAAACTCCACCGACATAGGGAATTCACGCTTATTTCTGCCCGATTTTTGCTTAAGATTGAGCTCAAACTTAACGCTTAAATGCATCGTTCTAGTCCACTAACGCTTCGGCGCCAACCAATAACCGGATGCCGCAAGAATAGTCACGCACACAACAGATATCAGCAGCACTAAAGCGTTTGCGCGGAAATCATCACCAGCCTGTACCGCATCATAAACCGCCATCGACAGGGTTTGCGTACGCCCAGGTAAATTACCAGCAAGCATTAAAGTCGCACCGAACTCACCCATTGCGCGGGCAAAAGCTAATAAGACACCAGCGGTAATACCGCGCGCTGCCAGCGGCAAACTCACCCGAAAAAACACGCCAAGCCCTCTGGAGCCCAGCGTGCGTGCTGCATATTCGAGATTTTTCTGTACATCCTCAAAGGCCGCCCGTGCCGACTTAAAGACTAAGGGGACTGCTACTACCGTCGCAGCCACCACTGCGCCCTGCCAAGTAAAGACCAGCTGTAGACCAAAGACCTTTTCTAACCAAGGACCAAAAGTACCGCGACGTCCAAACAGCACCAATAGATAATAACCTAGGACGGTTGGCGGTAAGACCATAGGCAAGGTAAGTATCGCATCCACCACGTTTTTTCCGAAAAAGTTAAAACGGGCTAGGACCCACGCAAAAATAATACCTAAGAGAAAGGCGAAAAACGTTGCGTAGATAGACACCTTAAGCGTCAGCTTTAAGGCGTTTAAGTCTTGAGGACTAAACCACTCCATGCAATACTACCTTGTTGTAACGGCTATCAATCAAACTACTTATCCATGTCCTTAATAGGAATAAAGCCGTACTTCGCTAAAATCGCCTGACCCTCATCGGATAGGACATAAGCAATAAAATCAGCAGAAACTTTAGATTTAGTCTGTGTGGTTTCAGCGATAGGATAAACGATAGGATTAGGTACCCACTCACCAGCTTTTTCACCAGCAGCCACCGTAGGGATAACTAAAGCCACGTTTACCTTATCCTCATCCTGCTTGGCATCGGTAGAAAACACAAAGCCTGCTTCAACTTCACCACGGCTCACGTAGCTCAAACTCTGACGCACGTTAGATGCAAGTACTAATTTAGGCTCAACCTTTTCCCATAGACCCTCTTTTTGCAGGGCGGCACGCGCATAACGAGCATTAGGCGTGGTATCCGGATTACCCATCGCAATATGCTCAACATTATCCGCTGTTAATTGCTCTAATGAATCAAAGCTAAGCTTACTATCTTTAGGCACAATCAATACCAAGCCATTGCCGATAAAATCGACACGGCTATCCTTTTTGACCATACCCTCTTCCACGGCCTTATCCATGGTTTGCTGATCAGCTGAGGCAAACACATCCACCGGTGCGCCCTGAAGAATCTGTTGCAATAACGTACCTGAAGCACCGAAGTTAAACTCTACTTTGTGCTCAGGATTTTTATCCTCAAAGGCTTTACCGAGTTCGGTATAAGCATTTG
Organism: Oligella sp. HMSC09E12; assembly: GCF_001808505.1. Taxonomy (NCBI): domain Bacteria; kingdom Pseudomonadati; phylum Pseudomonadota; class Betaproteobacteria; order Burkholderiales; family Alcaligenaceae; genus Oligella; species Oligella sp. HMSC09E12. Next base: position 22,113 of record NZ_KV793515.1, on the reverse strand, counting down.
TCAGGCTAGCAGCAGCAGAAACCGCAATCGTATCCGCCACCGCAAGTGGAGAAATCAAAACAGCACCAAGCGCCGCTATTGAAAGTAAAGTACGCTTCATCTAAAAGCTCCTAATCGAATTAAGGGGGAATCGAATTAAGGGGGAATGCTGATGGCGGGTAAAAACCATCAGCATACGATATATTAATAAAAATATATCACTATCAAACTATCTACTAATAATGGTATTTTATGATATTTGACATTCAAAACGCAATCATTTCAATATGTTTTTAAAAATATATCGAGTTCAATATTAATCCTTAGGATAGATAGATGATTTATATGCCAGATAGTTTGCTTGAGTATTACTTACTTGAAGATATCAGTATGGGCGACCTAACGACCCGCAGCCTTGGCCTACACGGAAAACTAGGCCGGATGACATTTACTAATCGCCGGCCCACAACCACAAGCGGCATTAAACTGTCCGAGCGTCTTTTAAACAAACTCGGGTTAAAGGTCACCGCAGCGCTTGCAGATGACATGAATATCACTGAGCCGCAAGTACTTTTGTGTGCAGAGGGTGATATCGCCGCCCTGCATCAAGGCTGGAAAGTGGTACAAAACATCCTCGAATGGAGCTGTGGTGTGGCCCATGCTGCCTCTGAACTGGTACAACAAGCACGCACGCAAAACCCACAGGTACAAATCGCCTGCACCCGCAAAAGCAGCCCCAGCACTCGGCTGTTGCCTACCGCAGCCCTTTGATTGGCAGCAGCATATTGAACAATTACGTCACAGCGCGCCCGAGAAAAAAAACATGGTGGAAGCGGACAGCATGAGCGAAACGGAACTAGCTATCAAAGCAAAGCCCGACATCATCCAACTTGATAAATTCAGCCCACAGTAGATCCTTGAAGCACTGAATCTAGCAGCACAACTAGACTTTCAGGGGCAACTCATTGCCGCTGGCGGTATCAACCGCAGCAACATCCAGGACTATGCAGCCACGGGAGTACCCGTGCTAGCCACCTCCTCCCCCTACTATGCCAAGCCTGCAGATATTAAGGTCACGCTTAAGCCTAACTAAACCTCTAGTGCGCAAATAAACAGCAACGGGTCTGACCATCTGAGCCTCGCTGCAGCCTACAACAGAAGCTTAAGCCATGCGACGATTGCTAAGCATTGCGCTAGCGATACGACATCAGCAATCGTCGCCCCCAATACCACTAGCTCACAACTAATTTACGCTCTCTTGCGCCTCCTCCGCAAATGGCGAAGATTCCTCATGCTCAAAAAACTCCGATACCCCATCCTCAAATTCAATCGCTTCGGACTCCATCGCCTGACTGCGATTTTTTGACCAAATCATCTTAAGCTCGCGCGCATGCACCTCACAAATCGTCCTCACCACACCCTCATCATCCGTGTATTGACGATTTTTAATCCGTCCACGCAACCATAGCTTATCGCCGACATCCATATAGTCACTGACGCGCTTTGCTAGGGTACCCTTAAACAACACCGTATGCCATTGGGTATCACTCAATAAAGCGCCATTACTACGATCGCGCCACTTCTCAGTGGTTGCCAATGAAACCCGCAAGTGCGGCTTACCATCTTGAAAATATCTAAGCTCCGGCTGATGACCTAAATTACCCATCAAAACAACTTCATTAATGCAAGATGTCATATCCATCTCCTCTACTGTCGGATTAAAAAAGGCGCGGCTCGCTGAGTTGCTAGCTCATGAACTGCGCCAAGGCTCATACCTCATTTATCACTTTAGAGCAAAGCGTGCGCTTTGCCATCCGTAGGCGGAGCTATTTGTCCACCCTAACAGTAAGCGCTATTGAAGCAAATTTAGGTCTAGCAATCTTGATTTGATTAATTTAAGATGAATGGTATTGTTCACAACAACCACAAGAGGATATGCGATGGCTATTGTATATGAACTACACCCCGACGATCCGCAACAACGACTCATCAATCAGGCCGCCGGGCTATTGGCTAATGGCGGTATTTTAGCCATACCGACGGATTCCAGTTATGCCCTTGTTGCCCGCTTAGATGATAAAAACGCCGCCGACAAATTGCGCTCCCTACGCGGTTTAGACGACCGCCATCACTTGACGCTAATGTGCCGCGATTTATCAGAGATTGCCAAATTTGCTCATGTGGATAATCAACAATACCGTCTATTAAAATCAGCCACCCCAGGTCCTTGGACCTTTATTTTGGAAGCGACCAAGGACGTGCCGCGCCGGGTACATCATCGCTCTCGTAAAACTATTCGCATTCGTGTACCCGCTCATAAAGTCACGCTGATGCTTTTGGAAACCCTGGGGGAGCCGCTGTTAGCCACCACCTTTATCGCCCCTGAGAAGAGTGAGCCTTTTACCAATATCGAGGACTTTGCAGCAGAGTACAAGCACGAGCTTGCTGGCATTATCGATGCTGGTCCATGTCGTGGCGTTGGTACTACCGTGATCGATTTAACCCAAAACCCGGCAGAAATTGTGCGTCGAGGCTCCGGCGACCCAGCCGCCATTGGCCTATAGCTTATTAACTAGCGCCCCGATTTTCTTTATTTTAAGATGAACTTTTCATGTAAACTAAGGGGTTAAGACTATTATTCAGTTTCATACGATTTGTTATTTAAGGATGTGATTATGTCAAGCAACTCTTACCCCGTTTTTAGGGGCAGTATCCCGGCGCTAGTGACGCCGATGCTCCCTAATGGCGATGTAGACTATGAGGCTTTTAAAAAGCTGATTGATTGGCATGTTGAGGAAAAAAGTGATGGTCTGGTAGTGATTGGCACTTCCGGTGAGTCGCCCACGATTAACTTTGAAGAGCATGCCGCCCTACTTTCTACTGCGGTAGAGTTTGCTGACGGTCGCATCCCGATTATTGCCGGCGTGGGCGGTAATAGCACCAAAGAGGCCTTGCAGTTAACGATTGACGCGCAAAAGGCCGGTGCCCAAGCGGGCTTATCCGTGGTCCCCTATTACAATAAGCCAACCCAAGAGGGTCTGTATCAGCATTTTAAATACATTGCTGAACATAGCGAGCTACCCATTCTTTTATACAATGTACCTGGCCGCACCGTCGCTGACATGTCAAATGACACGATTCTGCGCTTAGCCGAGGTGCCCGGCATTATTGGTATCAAGGACGCGACGGGTGATATTTCACGCCTCGGTCAGCTGATGAAGTATAAGCCAGCCGATTTCCAAATTATGAGTGGTGATGATCCAACGGCGGCCGCCTTGATTTTATTGGGCGGTCAAGCCAATATCTCAGTCACGGCAAACGTCGCACCACGTCTTATGCATGAATTGTGTTTTGCGGCACTAGCGGGTGATTTACCCAAGGTGCGCGAATTAAATGCTAAGCTTTCAACACTTAATAAAGTGCTCTTTGCTGAAGCCAACCCAATTCCGGTTAAGTACGCTTTAGCCAAGATGGGCAAGACGCAGTTAGGCTATCGCTTACCCTTGGTTGAGCCTAGCGAGGCGACTAAGGCATTGGTTGATGCAGCGCTCAAAGAAGTCGGTCTTATTTAATCTCTATTTAATGGTCTAAAAAGCCTTTCCATAAGGAATTACCATACATGCTAAAACTGCACACAAAATTTCGTTTCTTGGTCTTAGCTACCGGTGCAACTGTGGCAATTACTGGTTGTAGTTCAGTCCAAGACTTACTGACTCAAGATCAAGTTGACTATAAGAGCACGGTGCGCGGCGATCCTTTAAGCTTACCGCCCGATCTATCTAACGCCCAAATCAGTAATCCCCAATACAGCCTGACTGGCGGCACGGCGTCTGCACGAGTTTATAATGAAGCACAGCAAAAAGCCGCTGCCAATCAGGGGGTCAATGTACTGCCAGAGGTTGCCGGCATGAAGGTGATGCGTAGTGGCGATACCCGTTGGTTACAGATTAATGCCGATGCCAATGATGTGTACCCACGTCTAGTTTCTTTCTGGAACAACGAGGGCTTTACCATTAATCGTGATAATCCTCAAGCAGGTATTATTGAAACTGACTGGGCTGAAAACCGTGCCAAGATCCCTGGCAACTTCTTACGTCGTGCCCTAGGCTCCATTATTGATATGGTCTCTGACAGTGGTGAGCGTGAGCGTTTTACCACCCGTCTTGAGCGCAACGGCAATCAGACCGAGATCTACATCAACCACCAACGCATGGTTGAAACGGCGATGGATCGCGACGCCACCACCTTTAGATGGCTTCCTGCCGAAGAGGACCCAGGCTTAAACGCCGTGATGCTATCACGTTTAATGGTCTATCTAGGTGCCGAGGAAGAGCGCGCTCGTAACGCTGTGCGTGAAGCGCAGGTCGTCGGTGCGACAGCACAAGCACAAGAGCAGTTACTGACACCAGTCGATGGACAAAGCGCCTTAAGCTCATCGCTTTCCGCAGATGATACCTGGCGTCGTGTCGGTAGCGCCCTGCATAGCGCCGGTTTTACCATTGATCAATCCGATCTGGCTGAGGGTAGCTATGTGGTACGTTATCTAGATACGGATACGGGTGAAAAGCGTCAGGCTGGTAACTTTATCAGTCGCCTCTGGGGTGATCACGGCAATATCACGCCCCTCCCCTACACCGTCAAAGTGACGCCACAAGCTGGTGGTTCAATGATTTCCGTGTATAACCAACAAGGCCAGCCGGAAAACTCACAAACGGGTAAACGTATCCTACGCGTGATTAGCGAACGCTTCTAGTGCCCACATACTAATCAGCGTTTTTATCAAGCTCCGTTCGCTTAGGCGACGGAGCTTTTTGCTACTTATGATGACTCTCCAGGACCCTTGTGATTTGACCGGCTTAGTTGAATCAAGGCATGAATCATTAGCAGTAACAATACCAATAAAAAGGCGCCCATAAAGCCTATCAAAATGTTTTGACTGAGAATCCAAAACACCACCGTTAATAACAGCACACAAAGAATCCAACGACGACTAACCCAAGCAAAAAAGCTCACCACTTGGCGCTTCAACTTACTCATCCCTAACCCATCTCTTTTTAAATCAAGTAAACAACAAATTGTTACTCATATAGAAGTTTTCGGCTTAACCCTAATAAAAAAAATCTTTTGAATCACGCATAATATGGGACGGCCATTCACAAGATGGCAAAGATTATAAACGCAATTTTACCCATTTTGCGTAGATCAGTTTTAGGAGACCCTACGGATGAATAAAGCAATTCATAATCCGTTTGATGATGCTACCTCCACGGTAGACATACAAGAGACAGACACAGCTCAAGACACGATAGATAGTGCTGCCTTGAGCTGCCAGTTAGCACCCGGCCACGAGGAAATTACCTTAGACACCAAGTACACCGCACGTTCAGGGCGTGTTTTTATGAATGGTACCCAGGCCTTGGTCAGACTTCCCCTGATTCAAAAGCTGCGAGATGAGCAAGACGGCCTTAACACCGCCGGTTTTATTTCCGGTTATCGCGGCTCACCCTTAGGCAATGTTGACTTAGCGCTATGGTCTGCTAAAAAGCACCTCGAAGCGCATGATATTGTGTTCCAGCCAGGGCTTAATGAAGACTTAGCAGCCACCAGTGTTTGGGGCACGCAGCAATTAAATTTATTCCCCGAAGCAACACGCGAAGGCGTATTTGCGATGTGGTATGGTAAGGGACCCGGCTTAGACCGCTCCATGGATGTGTTTAAGCATGCGAATAACGCCGGTACGGGCAAGCATGGTGGCGTGTTATTAATTGCCGGTGATGACCATGGTGCTAAATCCTCCACCGTCGCTTACCAATCGGAGCATATCTTACAAGCAGCCGGCATCCCGGTCCTCTACCCTTCTAGCGTACAGGAGTATTTAGACTACGGTATTCACGGCTGGGCCATGAGCCGTTATTCTGGTCTATGGGTGAGCATGAAGTGCGTCACCGATGTGGTGGAGTCCAGTGCTTCCGTTGATATTGATGTAAATCGAGTACAGCCAATTTATCCTGAGGATTTTGAATTACCAGCAGACGGTTTAAATATCCGCTGGCCTGATACACCCTTAGCACAAGAAGAGCGTCTAAATAACTACCGTTGGTACGCAGCCCTTGCCTATGTACGTGCCAATAAAATTGACCGTATTGTGTTTGATTCACCTAATGCTAAATTCGGCATTATGACTGCCGGTAAGGCCTACCTGGATGTGCGTCAGGCTTTAATTGACTTAGGTTTAGACGAAAAAAATTGCACTACCCTTGGTATTCGCCTCTATAAGGTAGGCTGTGTCTGGCCGCTAGAGGCACAAGGGGCGCGCGAGTTTGCGACGGGTTTAGATGAGATTTTAGTCGTTGAAGAAAAACGTCAAATTATGGAGTATGCCATTAAGGAGGAGCTCTATAACTGGCGTGATGATGTACGTCCTGAGGTCTATGGTAAGTATGATGCCAAGGACGGCGGTGGCGGTGAATGGTCGGTACCGCGTGGGCCTTGGTTACTACCGCCAAATGCCGAATTATCGCCAGCCATTATTGCCAAAGCCATTGCTCAACGTCTATTAAAGCGTGAGATACCGGCAGAAATCCGTGCCACCATTGAGGCACGCATTGCCATTATCCGCGCCAAGGAAAAGGATGCGGCCCGTATCTCTGTGGTGAGCGAGCGCAAGCCTTGGTTCTGCTCTGGCTGTCCGCACAACACCTCAACTCGGGTACCTGAAGGCTCCCGTGCCGTTGCGGGCATTGGGTGCCACTATATGACCATCTGGATGGATCGTAATACCGACACCTTTACCCAAATGGGTGGTGAAGGCGTGACTTGGATTGGTCAACAGCACTTTACTAATACCAAGCACATCTTTGCCAATCTCGGCGATGGTACTTACTTCCACTCAGGCATTCTGGCCATTCGTGCCGCCATCGCCGCCAAGGCTAATATCACCTACCGGATTCTATACAATGACGCTGTTGCCATGACGGGTGGACAGCCAGTCGACGGCACCCTGACGGTCCCCATGATTAATGCCAGCTTGGTTGCCGAAGGGGTAAAAAAGGTGGTGATTGTCACGGACGAGCCTGAAAAATACAAAGGCGTTTCATTAGTTAATAACCCAGAAATTCGTCACCGTGATGATTACGATGCGGTCATGGAAGAAATGCGCAGCACGCCTGGTACCACCATTATCATCTACGACCAGACCTGTGCCACCGAAAAGCGTCGCCGCCGTAAGCGTGGCACCTACCCGGATCCGGTGCGCCGTGTCTTTATTAATGATGAGGTTTGTGAGGGCTGCGGTGATTGCAGTGTAAAATCGCACTGTTTATCGGTTGAGCCCTATGAAACACCGCTCGGTACCAAGCGTCAGATTAATCAATCGAGCTGTAATAAGGATTTCTCGTGTTTGAAGGGTTTCTGCCCAAGCTTTGTCACCGCTGAGGGTGCACAAATGATTAAGCCCAAGGTTGACGGCACCAGTCTGCCTAGCCTTGATAAAAACCTGCCCGCACCACAACTACCGGCCATTGACCGTGCTTTCAATATTCTAGTACCCGGCGTGGGTGGTACTGGCGTAGTAACAGTGGGTGCGATTTTAGGCATGGCGGCGCATTTAGAGTGTAAAGGCGTACATGTGTTGGATATTACCGGTCTTGCCCAAAAAGGCGGGGCGGTGATCAGTCACGTACAAATCGGTGAACAACCCGCAGATCTCTATGCCACACGGATTGGTATTGGTGAGGCAGATGTGATTTTAGGTTGCGATTCCTTGGTTGCAGCCTCTAAGGAAATTACCTCCAAAGCACAAAAAGGACGCACCTGGGGTGCAATTAACCAGGCTAAAACGCCAACCGCAGAAATTATTGCCAACCGCAAATGGCGTTATCCAAGCAAAATCACAGAGCATGATATCCAAGATGTCCTCGGTGAAGATAATGTGCTGTTCTTTGACGCCAATCGTATGGCCCTCAAGCTATTAGGCGACACCATCTACGCCAACCCACTCTTGATGGGCTTTGCTTGGCAACATGGCAAAATCCCGCTTCATTACGAAAGCATTATGCGTGCCTTTGAGCTGAATAATGTCGCCGTGGATAAAAATAAAGAGGCCTTTGAATGGGGCCGTCATCTAGCGGTTCACGGCACCGATTCAGTTGTACCGGCAGCAGCTGAGGCACAGCTGAACAATACAGATGAGCAAGGCCGCTCGACCCAAGCCATTCACTTTGCGGAAAACTTAGATGGTTTAATTGAGCGTTTAACTAAGCGTTTAGTGGACTATCAAAACCAAGCCTATGCCGATCGCTTTACGCAGGCGGTGGCTGCCGTGCGTGAGGTAGAACAGCGTGTTGCTGGTAAGCACGCCCGCCGTCTGACACAAACGGTGGCGCGTAATCTGCATAAGCTGATGGCTTATAAGGATGAGTACGAGGTGGCTAGGCTCTACTTAAGACCAGAGTTCTTTGAGCGCTTAAGACGTCAGTTTGAGGGCGAGCCTGGTAAAGACTATCAGCTTTATGTACATCTCTCGCCCCCAAGCTTAAAGCTTAAAGATGGTGAGGGTGCGCCGCGTAAGAAAAAGTTCGGCCCCTATATCTTTACCCTCTTTAAGGTGCTGAGCAAACTGAAGTTCCTCCGCGGTACCGCCTTTGACCCCTTTGGTAGACATCCAGACCGGGTCTTAGAGCGTCGACTGATCACGGATTATTTGACCATGCTAGATCAACTCAAATTATCACTCAATGAGAATAACTATGACCTAGCCTTGGAATTAGCCAATTATCCGGATGATATTCGCGGTTATGGTCACATCAAAGAGAAATCGGTTAAGGCAATGGAGCAAAAACGCGAGACGTTGCTAAAACAATTTATTTCCGGGAGAAATTTAGCCGCATAAGCCATTTTACTTGCACAAAAGTAGCTTAAAATAGGAAAATGGATCGTTGGATAAGGATAGATATAGATGCACTTTATCTACCCTTATCCACGGCCTTTTAATCTATTTTCCTATCACTATCATGAGCTATCTAGAAAATACTTTCACTCGATTTCACAAAATTAACCCGCATGAACCAGAGTTCACACAAGCGGTACACGAGGTTCTGGAGTCCTTAGAACCTTTATTTGCTCGTGAGTCAAAATACGAAGATAATGGCATTTTAGAGCGCATTGTTGAGCCGGAGCGACAAATCGTTTTCCGTATTGCTTGGACTGATGATAAGGGTCGGGTTCGCGTTAACCGCGGCTTTCGTGTGCAGTCCAACTCAGCCTTAGGCCCGTACAAGGGCGGTCTTCGCTTCCACCCTAGCGTGTGCTCCAGTGTGATTAAGTTTTTAGGCTTCGAACAAATTTTCAAAAATGCACTCACTGGTTTAGCCATTGGTGGCGCCAAAGGGGGTGCAGACTTTGACCCCAAAGATAAATCCCCTGCTGAAATTATGCGTTTCTGCCAGGCCTTTATGACAGAGCTTTATCGTCATATCGGTGCGACCATTGATGTGCCTGCGGGTGATATTGGTGTAGGCTCACGCGAAATCGGCTATATGTTTGGTCAGTATAAGCGTCTCACCGGTCACTACGAGGGTGTACTGACTGGTAAGCGCCCGCTTTGGGGTGGTTCCTTAGCACGCACCGAGGCCACGGGCTATGGCTGCGTTTATTTTGCGCAAAACATGCTCAAAGCCCATAATAAGGACTTAGAAGGTCGCATCTGTACCGTTTCCGGTGCCGGTAACGTAGCCATTTATACCATTGAAAAGCTTCAACAACTGGGCGCCATTCCAGTGACATGTAGTGATTCCAGAGGCTTTATCTGGGATAAGCACGGCATCAACCTAAATACGCTTAAACGTCTCAAAGAAGGGGCCAATGAGAGCCTAGAAAGCTATCTTAAATACCGTCCAGATGCTGTGTATACACCTGTTGAGGACTATCCAGAGGGTCGAAATCCAGTGTGGTCAGTACCTTGTGAATTAGCCTTTCCTTGCGCAACGCAAAATGAGCTTAATGAGCATGACGCAGAAACACTCTTGGCCAATGGCTGTATCTTGGTTTCAGAAGGCGCCAATATGCCAAGCACGCCTGAAGCGGTGCATAAATTCTTACAGGCTAAAATCCTCTACGGTCCAGGTAAGGCGGCTAATGCCGGCGGTGTCGCCACCAGCCAACTGGAAATGGCACAAAACGCAAGTATGCAACAATGGACTTTTGAAGAGGTTGATCACCGTCTACGGATCATTATGGAAAATATTTACCGCCAATGCGCTAATACCGCTGAGGAGTTCGGTGAACCACATAACTTGGTCTTAGGTGCTAATATTGCCGGCTTCCGCAAAGTGGCCGATGCCATGATTGAACAAGGCGTGTATTAAGCGGAGTGCTTAGCTGACTTCGGCAATCTCAAAAGCGCTGCCCTGAACCATCAGAGGCAGCGCTTATCGTTTGACTCAAGACTCAATTAGTGCGGCTTAACGCCGCTGGCTGGGGCGCCTAACATAAAATCAGGATGCCCTGAACCTGAGCTGGGGTGAGCCCCACTCGCAGGCGAACCCATCACGGGCTCCGACATCATGCTGCCCATGGCACCACTCGGATGGCCCCCACCCGCACCAAATATATCCGCCTCACGCTGTTTGATTAATTCAGCATAGGCTTCCGGATCACTAGCGGCTAATTTGGCTTCCTCAAGCTGCTCTTTAATCCAGATTTTATCTTCTTCTTGGATGCTTTTATCGGCTAATAATCGCTCCCAACTTTTGATCGCTTCAACGTAATTACCCTGCTGGAACATGGCCCCACCTAAGAGCATCAAGGCATCGGGATTATCCGCCTCTAACGCCAATGCCTGACCGATCAACTCCAATGGCTTACCTTCGAAGCCACCGCGGTAAATGGCTAGGGCCCCGGCAAAAAGGGCCAAATTATTCGGATCCTTTTCGATTAAGGGCCAAGCCTTACCAAAACGAGCGACAGACTCCTCGTAACGACCCATTGCCCGATAGCTATGCGCTAACATCAACTGCCCCTTGTAATCTTCAGGATTGACCTCCACGCGCTGCTCTAACAAGGACACCGCATCAATAAACTGCGCAACATTACCCGTACGCTCAAAAGTGGCCGCCGGATCCCGTTGATCCTTAAGATAAAGAAAGTAAAATACCCCACCGGCTATCAAGGGGATCACTAAAAAGCCCAAATACCAACTACGACCACTTTCTTTAGGTCGCAAACGCAAAAACAATACACTACAAATAAGCAGCGCTAAAATGACGCCGACAATAATCCAATAAGAACTATTCATTATTCTGCTGACTCCGAATCTCGCATATTTAAACCCTTACCCTGTTGACGGATGGTTCTGATTAAAAGCACTAACATAAGGCCTAACACCAGAGCAGGGCCCACCCATAATAAAAAAGTAGTGCTATTAAAGGCGGGTTTGTAATTAATAAATTCACCATAACGCTCAACCATATGCTGCACGATCTCCTCATCACTTTTGCCTAAGCTAAGCTGTAAGCGAATCTCTGCCTTCAGATCATCGGCCAGCCCCGCGCCCGAATCTGCGATGGATTGATTTTGACAGACTAAACAACGTAAATTCTTCGCCAACTGATGCTCACGTTGCTCCAGTTCCGGACTTAAGGTGATTGGTGCCATGCCCTCCTGAGCCTGCGCAGTTAGGGTCATTAAACTCAAAACAGCCGCAAAAAGGAGGCTTAATAATTTATGATTAAATAATTTTTTCATATCAAAATGACAACAATTAATCTGCCTGCTGTTGCGCTAAGGCACGCCGTACCGCTGGTAACAAATCCTGCGTCCAACTCTCTTCATCCAAAGCACCCACATGACGATGTGTAATGATGCCACGCTCATTAATCACAAAGGTTTCAGGCACACCATAGACACCCAAATCCAAGCCCAAACGACCCTGTTCATCTTGTAAGCTAAGACGATAAGGATCACCCCAGTCACGCAACCAACGTAAGGCTGGGCCACTTTGATCCTTATAATTCAAACCCACCAAGGCCACATTCTCGGGTAATGGCTGTTCAACAAAAATTTTATGCTCGTATTGACACGCCTCACACCAAGATGCCCAAACATTCAACACAAAAACCCGTCCACGAAATAAGGCTTGATCATAGCGTTGATTTTGATTTTTCAACGACGGTAAATTAAATGCCGGCATCGCCTTACCGACCAAGGCCGATGACAGCGGCTTTTGCTCCCTACCCAAGCCTATTGCCAATAACAGTACTAGGGCGCCCAATAACAATAAGGGCCAAAAACGTTTAAGCCACATACTTACTCCGTTTGCTGTCGCTGCGTGTTCATCTTTGGACGCCGTAGTCCTTTAAAGGACAGTAAAGCGGCTAAGGCCATCATCATAAACCCAGCCCAGACCCAATTCATTAAAGGCTTATAATAAAAACGAATGGTCCAAGGACTAGTTTCAAAATCCGTGCCTTGCATCTCGCCCAAACTCATATATAAATCACGGAATACACCCCGATTAATCGACGTTTCTGTGGTCGGTTCGCCACCGGAAAAATACTGCCGTTTCTCCGGTCGTAAGCGTGCCAATAGCTTATCATCTTCCCACACCTCAAAATGCCCGATAAGCGAATCAAAATTAGGGCCGACCTTACCCTCTAGGTGCATAAAACGAATCTCATAGTGCTCGATCTGCAGGCTTTGACGCGGATAAATCACCCGATTATATTCGACGGCATAGTTTTTAGCTGCTAAGGCGCCGATCACAAAAATTGCCAAGCCCAAATGCCCTAAATTCATGCCTATAAAATGTAACGGCAACTTCCACAGTGGTTGCTGGTTCCGTCGCATCCGATCAATTAACAAATAAATTGAGGCAAAAGCTACCCACCAGGCCGCTGTAAAACCTAGGCCTAGCCACCAAGAAAAACCCTCCCACCACATTGGCATGCTCATACCAATGCAGCATGCAGGTACTAGCGGAATAATTAAATCCTTAGACATACGTGCAACGCTGTCATACTTCCAACGGGCAAAAATAGCCAGCGGTAACAGCAATAACAACAATAACCACAAGGGTGCAAGCACCGACTCAAAATACGGTGCGCCTACCGAGAACTGACCAATTTGAAAGGCTTCGGTAAGAAGTGGAAATAAAGTGCCCACCATCACGCTGACACAGGAGACCACCAGCAAGACATTATTCAGCAGCAATAACGACTCGCGCGAAAATAAGGCAAAACCTTGTGCATTTTCCTGTAGCTTCGGAGCACGCCAAGCATACAGTGTTAAGGCCGCACCTATCACCACACATAAGAAGATTAAAATAGCGACCCCGCGAGTCGCATCGCTAGCAAAGGCATGCACCGAGGTTAGCACACCTGAACGCACCAAAAAGGTACCCAATAAAGCCAAGGCAAAGGAGGCAATGCTTAATAGAATGCTCCAATGGCGGAATACCTGCCGTTTTTCAGCCACCAACAAGCAATGAATCAATGCGGTCAAACAAAACCAGGGCATTAAGGAGGCATTTTCCACTGGGTCCCAGAACCACCAACCACCCCAGCCTAGTTCATAATAGGCCCACATACTGCCGATTAAAATCCCAATCGATAAAAAGCCCCAAGCCGCCAATGCCCACGGACGACAACTGGCTGCCCAAGCTCTTCCCGCATCACCGCTAATTAAAGCGGCTAAGGATAAGGCAAAGACATGGGTTGTACCCACATAGCCCAGATATAAAAAGGGCGGATGAATAACCAAACCGATATCTTGCAGTAAAGGATTTAAATCAGCCCCCTCAGGTGGTGCGGGTTCAATTAACTCAAAGGGACTGGAACCGGCCAAAATAAACAGCAAAAAACCGCTCATCACTGCGCTCAACACGCCCAATGCATTCAGTGCCATGCTTGCTGATAAAGCCCTGGCCCAACGTAAAAACACTTGATTCCAGATACCTAAGAGCAGCGCCCAGAATAAGAGCGAACCCTCATGGCCACCCCAAGCCGCTGAGATTTTATAAAACACAGGCAATTGACTATTCGAATGCTGAGCCACATAGCGCACATAAAACAGATCATTCAACAGCACAACGATGAGGGCAATAAAGGCGATTAGAACCAGTAAATTAGTGAGACTGCCACTTAGTCTAACCAAGGGCATCAGCGCCTGTCGCTTCGCTGCCGCATAAAAGGCAGCAACAGCGGCAAACAATGAAAACATGAATCCTAGCAATAAGGCAAAGCTACCTAAATTCACCCAAATCATTGCGTCTCCCCTGCCTTAGATCCCTCACGCGGGAGCGCACCACCAGTATATTGCTGATGCATCGTGGAGGCAGCTTTTTCTACCTCAGGAGGCATGTAGTTTTCATCGTGCTTAGCAAACACCCGCTGAGCGATAAATCGCTCACCATTCCACTCCCCTTCAAGCACTGCCCCCTGCCCCTCACCAAAGAGATCTGGCAATAAACCCTCATAGCTGACTGGAATCGCATCGCCATCATCAACCAACTCGAAGTCAATTTGTACCGAGTCCTTGTGCTTGACTAAACTGCCTGGTCTTACTAAACCACCGACACGCACGTACTGATGGGGGGCGACTTTGTGCGCCCGCACCTCGCTAGGCGTGTGAAAGAACACCATATTATTGCGTAAGGCATTAACCACTAAAACAGTACAGGCAATTAAACCAAGCAAAAATACCAACACCCAAAGCAATCGCTTTTGTCGCTTATTCATTGAACACCTTTTTTGAAGCTAAGCGCTGAATTCTACGAACACGCTTCCGTGTTTTCTGCTTTAATTGCCTCAGGGACAGCCCCTCGACGACTAGCATCAACACGCACAATAAAACAACAGACCAGACATATACCCCATGACCACCCATGGTTAAAAACTCATTGACGGATTGCCAGTGCATTAATGACCCTCCTTCGCCAAGATGATTTGCTGTGCCCAATCGCTATGGGCATATTTATTTAAGAGCAGCCAACGCGCACGCGCCAAAATCATACCAATCGCATAGGCCCACGCCGCAAAGCTCATAAAAAGCAAGGCATATAACATATCGGGATGAATCGAAATGCCACGGCTCATGGTGATACTGGCACCTTGATGTAGGGTATTCCACCAAATGACGGAGAAATAAATAATCGGCACATTCACGACCCCAACAACAGACCACAGCGCAGCCACTAAGTTCGCTCTTTGCTCGCTACGAATACTTTGCAACAAAGCAATTAAACCCAAATACAGAAACAATAACAATAACATGGCGGTTAAGCGCGCATCCCAGACCCAATAAGTACCCCACGTTGGTTTACCCCAAATGGCCCCACTCAGCAACGACAATAAGCACATCAAGGCCCCTGTAGGTGCCATAGCGCGCACCAATAAAATGGAAGTATGGGTGCGCCAAACCAAATAAATAATGGACCAAAAAGCCATCGCCACATAAATAATCATCGCCATCCAACTGCCGGGCACATGCAGAAACATGATTCGATAGCTATTACCCTGTACTGCATCTAAGGGCGCAAATAAAAAGCCGTAAACACAACCAATGAGACCAAGCACGATGGCAATGCTCCAAGCCACGACTGCGCCACGTTTAGCAAAGCGCTCAAAGTACAGAGGACTGGCAAAACGACGCCAAGTGCTCGGTTGAGCTGAGGATTGATTGAAAGAACTCATGTGTTTATTCATAGGTAGTTTTAAGCGCAAAACGCGATGCCCATGGGAAAAATAACCAAGAAAATAAAGCGCAAGCGATTAATAATTGCAAATGGGCCAAATAATTCTGCTCATCTAAGGCCCCTGCCGCAAATATCAGCGCAGGAACACACAGCGGAATATACAACAAGGCGGGCAATAAACTTTGCGATAAACCCACCGTCAACGCCGCCGCTATGGTACCGATCGCTGTGAGAATCAAGCTAAAAAAGCACAATAAGGGCAACACCAGAACAAATTGTTCAAACTCAAAATGATACTGTAGCGCTAATAACAAGGCCCCGAGTAATAAAGGCACGCAAATGCACAACCAGTGCGCAAGCATCTTACTATAAATAAAGTAAACCGCATCAATCGGCGACAACAACATTTGCGCTAAATTACCATCTTGAAAATCGTCCTCAAAGATCAGTGAAAGTGATAATAAATTAGCTAATAAAGCTGCAATCATCATCACGCCTAAGCCGATTTGTCGCAAAAACGCCGGCTCGCCACTGATGGCTAAAGGAAATAAGGCTGCTACCAATAACAAAAAGAAAACGCTTCGGTATATCGCTGAACGATTTTTGAGCATCAATCGCACTTCATGCGCAGTCAATGATAAAAACAACATCACGCCGCTACTCCCTCTCTCATACCGTGCCCGATAACTGCAATGTATGCACCGGCAAGGTCTGACATTGCTCGGTGTGACTCACCAAAATGGCCGCCCCACCGGTAGCGATATGCTCAGCTATCCACTGTTCAAGACGCTCAACCGCTATCTGATCCAGAGAATTAAACGGCTCATCCAGAAGCCACAAAGCCCGTTGTCCAAATAAACGCAGTCGCGCTAAGGCGATTTGCTTTTTTTGACCTTGGGATAAGAAGGTAGCCGGCTCATCTAACAGTGCTAACAGCTCCACTTCCTCAGCCCACGCCAAAAGTTGTGCTGCCGAGAAGCGACTATTAGCCCACAGGGCTTGTCGCTCGATATTCTCACGCACGCTCAACCTGGGATTCACCGCCGTTTGTTGACGACAATAGTGAAAGCATGCGCGGCGCCTTGCGATAGCCGGAGCAAAACCACCGTCCCGGGACGCTTGAGCGCCTGCTTCATACCAAAGCACCTCACCGCTATCAACGCTTGTTAAACCGACTAAAACATCCAATAAGGAGCTTTTACCACTACCGTTCGGGCCACGTAGATGCCACAGCTGCGACGGGTAAATCTCAAAGCATAGCTGCTCAAAAAGCAATCGGTCTCGGCGTCTAAGACTCAGGTCTTGTGCCTTTAATAATGCCTTTGCCACGATTAGTGGAGGGTCTGCTTGTGACTCGGGGATGCTGAAGCTGCCGTATCGTCTTCAGTCAGTGCTTGCTCGTCGGCTGGCTCATAACGCATGGCTTGGGCATCAGCACGCACATAGCTTAAGAGTAACTGACCCATGGCAGGATAAAAGGTATAACGCAAATGTGGAATTTGTTCGAGCCGCTCTGCCCACTGCGGCAACCAAGAAAGCAAGGCCTCGCTGAGGAATTCATACTGCTCATTGACCTGACGTTCAATCTCGTGCGGATCGTTTAACTCGGCCACCTCGCTACACCAATCCGCCATCACCGCCAAATAAACCACTAAATGATCAGCCGGTTCCCTGAAATCCTCGTGCAACTGCAACTGATTCCCTTGTAAAAAATCACTCATGCGCTGATTGGCTTCGCCGTAAAGCAACTTTTCTTCACTCAAATAATAGGAAGCATAGGGTAAGGCGGATTGACGACTATCCAACAAAAAGCAGGAGGCAAAATCCGCCATTAGCTCAATGCGCTCATCCTCTGTTCCCTCAAGTGTTGAGGTAAAAGCTTGCAAGCGTGCCACTTCCTGCTCGAAACCAATATGCTCAAGCACTGCCAATAAGCTATCTAGCTGAGTACTACTATAAAAGGCAAAGGCCTGTTTTGATAATTCGCTCGCAAAAGCGCCAGCAAACCAGCCATAAAAAGCAGCGCGTTGTTGGTTGATTTGTTTCCAGTGTTGTTCTAGCTCTAAATCCATCATTTGCTTAGCGTAAAAATAGAAAATCCAGCCTGTTGTTAGCGGATAATGTAATTGAATGCTTCAGTCACAAAAGGCTGCGCCACTTGTGCAGCCTTTTAGTAATTAAGTACTAATAGCGAAAGGCTTGACCTGTATGGCTCCTGACAACGCAGGAGCCATTACACACCCTAAGACAAGGCTTAAAGCGCTTTCTCCTCTTCCGGCTCCGGCTGCCGTTCCACTGGGTTACCCTGGATATCGACCTCAATCGGACCACCGAAAGAAGTGACTGGCGGCGCTTCGCCACGGAAAAACTCCACTTCCACCAAACAAGTATTGGCACTTGGTCCCTGCGCTAACTGCGAGGTACCAATATCCAGGGTCAAGGTATTCGGGTCACCGTAGGTATCCAAGGCGCCGATTTCTGGCCCTGTCGGACCATACCATGCCCCCTCTTGAATGCGTACAATACCCTTAGGGAAGTTAGGCGACACCACCAAACCGGCGAGCAATTGACCGCGGTCATTAAATACCCGTACTAAATCACCAGACTTAAGACCGCGCGCCATCGCATCTTCGGGCCCCATATAGATTGGCTCTCGACCTTGCACCGTATAGACGGCACGACGAGTTTCGGATTCATTCGTTTGCGAGTGCAAGCGCGTATCCGGGTGCACCGACTGTAACCATAAAGGATACTTGTCAGAACCAGGTCCCCCATGCGAACGCTCGATCTTCTCCATCCAAATCGGATGGCCCGGGCAATCCTCATAACCGTAGCTCGCAATACGACGACTAAAAATTTCAATGTAGCCAGACGGTGTCCCTAAGGCATTCACTTCCGGATCCTCGCGGAAGGCGGCATGACGTACCCAATTCGGCCCTTCTGGAAACAGCACATAGCCGGTTTCCCAAAACTCCTCAAACGGCGGCATCGGGATATCTTTGCGCATATTTTCTGCACGACACTCATCGTACAAGAAACGCACCCATTGCATCTCGTCCATATTGCGACTGTATTCGATATCGCGATTCATACGACGGGCAAAATCACGCCAAATATCAAAGTCGGAACGGGAGTGATACAAAGGATCCACCAATTTATGCATCGCAATAATCCCACGGTTCGAGTAGGAACCATAAGCATCTAAGTCATTGCGCTCATAGGGGGTACACGCCGGCAACACAATATCGGCAAAACGACATGTAGCGGTCCAGTTATAGTCTACTGATAGTACTGTCTCCAGCTCTAAATACGCCCGCTTCATGCGGTTACGATCCTGGTGACGGTGCCACTGGTTACTACCGGAGAAAACGGCCATTTTATATGGCGGTAAGGTCACCTCATTGCCATTAAAGTTGATCTTTTTACCAGGCTCTAACAAGGCATCAACTACTCGTGCCACCGGAATCACTGAACTATAGCCCTTATAGTCGGTGCTATTATGCTTTGGCGTACGTCCGGTATCCAAGTTTAAGGGGAAGCTACCCGGCATTGAGGCACCGGAGGAGTTAACCCCCACCGAGCTATAGTGGTGTGAGTAACTAATACCGCCACCCGGCAAACCAAACTGACCCAGCATGGTGGCAATAATCGCCCCCATCCAATATGGTTGCTCACCATGCTGTTGACGCTGAATAGCCCAACCAAACATCAATTGCGTGCGACTACCGGCCATTAAACGTGCTAATTCACGGATGCGTTCAGCCGGCACACCACAAATCGCTTCAGCCCACTCTGGCGTTTTTTCAACCATATCAATGGTTTTACCCATCAGATACGGTGTAAAGTCGTCAAAGCCCATGGCGTAATCATCAATAAACTGACGGTCATACAGCTCCTCGGTATAGAGGGTGTGCGCAATCGCCAACATCAAAGCCACATCTGTCATTGGATTAACATAGAGCTGCTCACACTCAAGGTAATTTTGCGTTTTACTCTTGACCGGATCAACCGTGATCACCTTGATCTTGCCCTCGGCAATACGTGCTTTGAGCTTTTCAAAATAGGCAAAGGCCTCGTGTGTTTCGGTATTCCAACCGACTTGCAAATTCTTAACCGGGTCACTAGCCCAGAAAATCAAGGTCTCCGTTTCTTCTAAGATAATATCCCAGGAGGTACCCTGAGAATAAACCTCGGTCGAACCTAAAATATAGGGCATAATCATCTGCCCAGCCCCAGTAGAATAGTCACCTGCGGTACCAACACCATGACCATGCATACCCACCGCACGCAACATGTGGTTACCACAGCTATGTACCTGACCTACCGAACGCCAACCGACGTTAGCAATGTGTAAAGCCCACGGACCGTATTGGGTTTGAATGCGCTCCAGCTCTTCGTACAACAGATCCAGCGCCTCATCCCAACTGACGCGAATAAAACGATTATCACCACGTTGACTACGATCGCTATGTTGACGCTTACGATACCAATCCAAGCGCACCATCGGATAACGCACACGCGAGGCACTATAAATCACATCCATGGTGCCATCTAAAATAGGCGTCGGGTGCTTATCAAACTCAAAAGGCTTAATTTCAACCACACGGTCAGCTACCACACGGGCGCGGAAAGCCCCCCAATGAGCACCAGAAAAACGCCAACGACCCAACTCGGCATCAGGCATGGTCGTGCTTTCTTGTGCCTTAACAATGGAAGAACCGAGTAAAAAACTAGGCACTGAAGCCACACCCGCAGTGGCTGCCAACCCCTTAATAAATTGACGACGTGTAAACATAAAAATCCTCCTAAACCCTATGGACGCGCAGATTGAATCGTACCCTCAAGCGCTGATTGACTCGCGGTAGCAAAGTCAGAAGAATTCAGCTGTAAGTACTTAAGCACCACGTCGGCTGTCTCACTATCCATATTGGTGAAACCCACCATACCGGCAAATAGGCCCGGCCATTGGTTCGCATCATGCGACGCAGGTTGAGGCTGGCGGTGACACACACTACATGCGCTGTCATAACTATGACGTGCGATATCCCAAATCGGCTCCACACTGTTTAACAAGGTACCGGGCTCAATCCAAACACTCGCACTGACTTTTTGCCATTCCAAGCCAGTCATTTCATCCATGCGTGACTCAAGTACCTCAATAAAATCTGAATCCTTGAGAACATCACGATTTAAAATGGCATTGGTCACGTTCATACCGAAGCTGTTATACCAAACACGCGCTAGCCCCTTATTTTTACGCCACAAATCCAATTCAACTTCTAAAGCACCATCAACGTTCTGTAAGATCTTAACTGGCGTACTGACTTCAATAGAACCGATTTCCTTAGTTAAGGTCTGATCTGCGTAGATTTTTTGTGGTACCACGGAAACATAATGACCGCCCGCTTTGACCGACACATGGCTGGCTTCAGATAACAAGGAGTCAAAGGCGGGGTTACCTGCACCCTTGATCTCAGGCAATTCGTGCGCAATACCACGGTGACAATCAACACAGCTGGCATTACGCTCTGCTGCACTACGCATCATCATTTGCGAAGTAACCTTCATCTTGTCAAAGTCCATACTGTCGTAGTCATGGCAGTTACGACATTCCTTGGAATTATTTGCCTTGAAACGTGCCCATTCACGTTGCGCCAAGACGAGACGGTGCTCTAAAAACTTTTCACGGGTACCGATAGTTCCCACCACGTGGCTCAATACCTCACGTGAGGCTTGCATTTTACGTGCAACTTTATCCGTGAAGCTATGTGGTACGTGACAATCCATACAGTAGGCACGAACCCCTGTACGATTCTTCCAGTGCACCGTCTTTTGAAGCTCTGGTAATAAGTTATCACCCATCGTATGACAGGAAATACAGAATTCCTCGGTGTTGGTGTAATTCATGCCGGCATTAAAACTGGCCCAAAATCCAATCCCAGCAATAAAACCGCCGGTGACCAACAATCCTAAACCAATGCGACGCGCTGGACGCGTAAACCAGTCGTAAATCCAGCGAAATAGATTCGCGATCGCACGAAATATAGCTTTGATAATTTTCATCGCTAAATTACCCTTAATTATGTGTGCAAAGACAAAGCAGACGAGTCAACCCCTTAACTTTGAGCCCATCTACTCTCAATAGAAAACCACCGCCTATGATCTCCACAAGCGTCATTAACACGGCGACAAAAACTCCTGCTTAAGGTCCAGGCGGCCCCCAAAACAGCATTTGCCCGAACCAAACCGCAAAACCATAAGCACAGATGAGGAGCAAGGTAAAAATAGGCAATACGATAAAGCCCATTAATAAGAAGCGCTTCCACTCTGACACTTTTTTGCCGTCTGATTGAAGCGTCTTTTGATCCTGGATATTGGTAGATTGAGTTTGACTCATAGCGGACTCCAAAAAAGAGCCTGTAAATAATTTTGTGTAACTTCCTTTA